>RZYD01000299.1 GCA_009930445.1 Bacteroidia bacterium
TTTATGCCTGAGCAGTAGGTCCGCCGAGGTTCAGCGGTACTCGCTCATCGATCTCCTTGATGGAGCCATGAATTGACTCATATTTGCTTATATTTTCATGCAGGGCTTTCATCAGCCGTTTGGCATGCTGTGGAGTCAGTACAATACGCGACTTCACTTTCGCTTTAGGCATCCCCGGCATCATCTTAATAAAATCAATGATAAACTCGGTATTGGAATGTGTGATCACCGCCAGATTGGAATAAATTCCCTCTGCATGTTCTTCACTCAATTCAATATTAATCTTGTTGTCTTTTTGTCGTGGATCCATATGGCCTGATTTTTAAGATTCGTTTTCGATGTGGTGTTCTGTTGAAGAGGTCATCAGTTCTTCAAAATCCTCTTTAGATTTAACAACCAGATCCTGATACTGACGCAATCCGGTTCCGGCAGGAATCAAATGCCCGACGATAACATTTTCCTTTAGGCCGAGTAATCCATCCGATTTCGCCTGAATGGCGGCATTGGTAAGCACCTTGGTAGTTTCCTGGAACGATGCGGCAGAGATAAAGCTCTTGGTTTGCAGCGACGCCCGGGTAATTCCCTGAAGAATTTGCTTTCCGGTTGCCGGTTGTGCATCCCGGGCTTCCACCAATTTTTTATCCCGGCGCTTCAATAATGAATTCTCTTCACGAAGCATACGGGCACTCACAATCTGGCCTTCAATAAATGTATCCGATTCACCGGCATTAAGCACAATTTTCTTCCCGTAAATCCAGTCATTTTCATCCATAAAGTCGAGTTTGTTAATCAACTCGCCTTCAAGAAATTTGGTATCTCCCGGGTCAACGACCTCAACTTTACGCATCATTTGTCGGACAATAACCTCAAAATGTTTATCATTAATTTTCACACCTTGTAAACGATACACTTCCTGCACTTCGTTGACGATATATTCCTGAACTTTCATGGGTCCTTTAATGGAAAGGATATCCGAAGGAGTCATAGCACCTTCGGAGAGCGAGGTACCTGCTTTCACATAATCGTTTTCCTGAGCCAGAATCTGTTTTGATGTGGGCACCAGATAACTTTTTTCCTCACCGGTTTTGGAGGTAATGATAATTTCGCGATTACCCCTTTTCAGTTTTTTACCAAAAGAAACCACCCCGTCAATTTCAGCTACGATAGCCGGGTCGGAGGGGTTACGAGCCTCAAAGAGTTCGGTTACACGGGGCAAACCTCCGGTAATGTCACCTGTTTTTCCAATAGCACGTGGAATTTTAACCAAAATATCACCGGCCTTAATTTTATCCTTTTCATCCACAATAATATGTGCATGAACGGGGATATCGTAGGTTTTAATGACAGAGCCATCTGCGCCAAGCACTTTAATAAATGGATTTTTAGCACGTTGACGGCTTTCAATTACCACTTTATCGTGATACCCGGTTTGTTCATCCGATTCAACACGGAACGTTTGGCCTTCAATAATATTCTCATAACTGATAGTGCCGGGAAATTCTGAAATAATAACGGCATTGAAGGGATCCCAATCACAAATCAGGTCTTGTTTTTTGACTTCAGTGCCGGGTTTAAAATAGAGGTGAGCACCATAGGGAATATTTCCTGAAGACAGGACAATTCCGGTATTTTTATCGACAATTTTCATCTCTGCCGAACGCCCGATGACCACATCATAGGAATTTTTATCGGAGGTCACGTAAGGTACGGAGCGTAATTCGTCAATTTCCAGTACGCCATCATATTTAGCAAAAATTTTGGAAGCGATAGAAACGTTACTGGCGGTACCCCCCACGTGGAAGGTACGCAAAGTAAGCTGGGTTCCGGGTTCACCAATCGACTGTGCGGCAATCACACCGACAGCCTCACCACGCTGAACCAGGCGACCGGAGGCCAAATTACGACCGTAACATTTGGCACAAACGCCATGCTTTGATTCACAGGTAAGCACGGAACGGATTTCAACTGATTCGATGGGAGATTCGTCGATTACACGGGCGATTTTCTCGGTAATTTCAACACCGGCTGCAGCAATTAGCGCACCTGTATGGGGATGATACACGTCATGGAGTGTTACACGACCAAGAATACGGTCGTACAAGGTCTCCACAATTTCCTCACTTTTCTTTAATGCAGTAATGGTAAGGCCACGCAATGTTCCGCAGTCTTCTTCGGAGATAATCACATCCTGCGCTACATCAACCAGACGACGTGTCAGGTAACCGGCATCAGCCGTTTTAAGTGCGGTATCAGCAAGGCCTTTACGCGCCCCGTGGGTAGAGATAAAATACTCGAGTACGGTCAATCCCTCTTTAAAATTGGAGAGAATAGGGTTTTCAATAATCTCGCCCCCTGTAGCACCCGATTTTTGAGGTTTCGCCATCAAACCCCTCATACCGCACAGCTGACGAATCTGTTCCTTAGAACCCCTGGCACCAGAATCAAGCATCATGTAAACGGAGTTAAAACCCTGCTGGTCGTTGG
Organism: Bacteroidia bacterium; assembly: GCA_009930445.1. GTDB lineage: Bacteria > Bacteroidota > Bacteroidia > Bacteroidales > BM520 > BM520. Next base: position 2,485 of record RZYD01000299.1, read on the forward strand.
ATAGCGTATCCATCAAGGTACGAGTCAGTTTAGAGTTCGTATGCGTCCAGATATCAATCACCTGATTATACCGTTCGGTATTGGTAATAAAACCTAGGTTATAATTACTGATAACATCATCTACTTCGGCATTGGCATCTGCCACAAGTTTTTCTTTAATATCCGGAATAATAACATCGCCCAGATTGAAGGACAGTCCGCCTTTAAAGGCCATATAATAACCCAAATCTTTGATATCGTCGAGAAATTTTGCAGTTTTTTGGGTGCCGGTTTTTTTCAGCACATCGCCGATAATATCGCGAAGCGCTTTTTTAGTCAGCAATTGATTGATATAACCGTATTCCTGGGGTACAACTTCATTAAAAAGGATGCGGCCCACGGTAGTTTCAGTCAGGGTATACCTATCGGTTTCAACATCCAACAAACGTACCTTAACAATAGCGTGCAAATCAACGCGGTTTTCATTATAAGCGATTCGCACTTCTTCCGGAGAATAAAAGACAAAACCTTCCCCTTTAACCGGGTATTCGGGTGTGTCCGGACGTCCTTTGGTCATGTAGTAAAGGCCAAGCACCATGTCTTGTGAAGGCACGGTAATCGGAGCGCCATTTGCCGGATTCAGGATATTGTGGGAGCAAAGCATTAACATTTGGGCTTCGAGAATGGCAGCATTTCCCAAAGGAACATGCACAGCCATTTGGTCACCGTCAAAGTCAGCATTGAATGCTGTACAAGCGAGGGGGTGCAACTGAATAGCTTTTCCTTCGATTAATTTTGGTTGGAAAGCCTGAATACCCAAACGGTGCAGTGTAGGTGCACGGTTCAGCATCACAGGATGGCCTTTCAGAATATTTTCAAGGATATCATAAACCACCGGATCTTTACGATCGACAATTTTCTTTGCCGACTTGACCGTTTTCACGATTCCTCGTTCGAGCATTTT
>RZYD01000300.1 GCA_009930445.1 Bacteroidia bacterium
CGCGGTAATTTTGTTGATTTTCAATGGGATATAGATTTACTGCAACAGGAAAGGCTGAAAGAAAACCGCCTTAATGCTATTACCGTTTATTACAAAAATTACAACGACGATGTGGAGCATTTGAAGGATAATTCCGATAGCGATAAAAGTATCCCTACACGGCTTAAGTGGATTTCGTACAAACAGCAATTCTTTTCTTCCACCCTGATTGCTGATGATTATTTAGAAAATGCCGACATCAAAATAATTACCAACCCCCAAAAAGCAGAGGCTAACGAGCGTTACCTTAAATCTATGCAATCACTTATTGGCATGCCTTACGATCCTGCCTCAGATAATTCGATTGCCATGCGTTTTTATTTTGGCCCGAATAAATACCGCATTTTAAATAAAATGGACCTGGATCTGGAACAACAGATTCAGTTGGGATGGGGCTTTTTCCTCATGCACTGGATTAACCGTTTTGCAATTATACCTGTATTTAATTTTTTGGAAGGTTTTGGATGGAATTATGGAATTATTATTCTTGTGCTAACCCTTCTGTTGAAACTGGTTCTGTTGCCTGTGGCTTATAAAACTTATACTTCTTCTGCTAAAATGCGTGTGCTTAAACCTGAAGTAGAGGAAATTAATGCCCGGTATCCTAAACAGGAGGATGCAATGAAAAAACAACAGGCTACCATGGAGTTGTACCGGAAAGCCGGGGCCAGTCCCATGTCAGGTTGCTTGCCTATGTTGCTTCAAATGCCAATCCTGATCGCGATGTTCCGCTTTTTCCCGGGAGCCATCGAATTGCGGCAACAATCCTTTCTCTGGGCTACCGACTTATCTACCTATGATTCGATCCTTGATCTGCCCTTTACTATTCCTTTCTACGGCGACCATGTGAGCCTTTTTACGCTGTTAATGACCATCTCGACAATTATTTATACCAAGGTGCAGAATGAAATGTCGGGGCAAGCCAACCAAATGCCGGGAATGAAAACCATGATGTATCTGATGCCTGTTATGTTCCTTGGTTTCTTTAACAGCTATTCCGCAGGATTAAGCTATTACTATTTCCTGGCAAATATTATTACTTTTTTACAGATGTTCCTTTTCCGCAAGTTTATCAACGAAGATAAAGTGCATGCGAAAATTCAACAGGCGAAGGCAAAAGGAAAAGTTAAAAAGAAATCAGGTTTCCAAAAACGATTGGAAGAAATGGCCAAGCAACAAGGAAGGCAATTGCCCAAAAAATAGGCTGCTGCATTTTCTTCTTCGATAAAATCGCCGTGGAATACTACCCTGCGGCGCTTTTTTTGCTTTTTTTTACTGGAAATAAAATGTTGATTTTTAAAATTTTACTTTGTAATTTTGCAGCCCTTTAACGAAGTGGTTCCTGATTATTAAACTGGCATCAGGAATACAATCTGAAGGAAAAATGACAAATTGTTAAACCCGGTTTTGCCAGTAAACCACAGTAATACCATTTTATAATGGCAGAAGAACTCGATAATGTTGCTCAAAATGATGAGAACATTGCTAATGAAACCCCTGAAATTCAGGAAGTGAAAACTCAACCTGAAGTTCAGGAAGAAACACCTAACCGCCCTGATTTTGATTGGGATTCTGTAGGAAAGAAAAAAGAACTGTATTCGGAAAACGAACGCACTAAGCTTGAAGACCTTTACGAAAAAACCTTGAATCAAGTAGCTGAACATGAGGTTGTTGAGGGTACGGTGGTTGGAAAAACAAGTCGTGAAGTCGTGATTAACATTGGGTTTAAATCCGATGGCATTGTTCCGGTAAATGAATTCCGTTATAACCCGAACCTGAAAACCGGCGACACGGTGGAAGTTTATGTGGAAAGCCAGGAAGACCCGAACGGCCAACTATTGCTCTCCCATAAAAAAGCCCGCGTGCTGAAATCATGGGAACGTATTAACACTGCCCACGATAACGATGAGATTATCAATGGCTATGTAAAATGCCGCACCAAAGGCGGTCTCATTGTGGATGTTTTCGGCATAGAAGCTTTTCTCCCCGGTTCACAAATCGATGTGAAACCAATTCGTGATTATGACATCTTTGTGGATAAAACCATGGAATTTAAGGTGGTGAAAATCAACCAGGAATATAAAAACGTGGTCGTGTCGCACAAAGCACTCATCGAAGACGAACTGGAAGCCCAGAAAGCGGATATCATCGCCAAACTTGAAAAAGGTCAGGTATTGGAAGGTACCGTTAAGAATATTACTTCTTACGGTGTATTTATCGATTTGGGTGGTGTGGATGGACTGATCCATATTACCGACCTCTCCTGGGGACGCATTAACCATCCTGAGGAGATTGTTACCCTGGATGAAAAAATCAAAGTGGTTATCCTCGATTTTGATGAAAACAAAAAACGGATCGCCCTCGGCTTAAAACAACTGACTCCTCATCCTTGGGATGCCCTGGATGAAAACCTGAAAGTGGGGGATAAAGTTTCCGGTAAAGTTGTCGTAATTGCTGATTATGGCTCCTTTATTGAAATCGCTGCCGGCGTGGAAGGCCTTATTCATGTCTCAGAAATGAGCTGGTCACAACACTTACGTACTGCTCAGGACTTCATGAATGTGGGCGATGAAGTCGAAGCGGTTATTCTTACCCTTGATCGCGAAGCCCGTAAAATGTCATTGGGTATCAAACAACTGATCCCTGACCCATGGACTAATATTGCCACGAAATATCCGGTTCACTCAAAACATAATGCCATTGTACGCAACTTTACTAATTTCGGTATCTTTGTGGAATTGGAAGAAGGTGTGGATGGATTAATCCATATCTCTGATCTTAGCTGGTCGAAGAAAATTAAACACCCCGCTGAATTTACCAAAATTGGCGAAAATATCGAGGTGATTGTCCTTGATGTGGATGTTGAAAATCGCCGGTTAAGCCTCGGACATAAACAACTGGAAGAAAATCCCTGGGACGTGTTTGAGTCCGTATTTATCGTGGGCTCAGTACACAAAGGTACTGTTAATGCCATCAATGATAAAGGTATGGTGATCACACTGCCTTATGGTGTGGAAGGCTTCTGCCCGTCACGCCATACCCAGAAGGAAGATGGAGCTAACCTTCGTGCCGATGAAACCGTTGATTTTAAAGTAATCGAATTTAATAAAGAAGGCAAGAAAATTATTCTCTCGCATTCCCGGATATCTCAGGATGCCGTTATGGCCGAAAAAGCCAAAGAGTTTGAAATGAAAACGACGAAAGAGCGTTCTGCCCGTAAAACGATTAAGAAAATCAACGACGGAATGGAGAAAACAACCCTCGGCGATCTTGAGGCATTGGCTTCTCTGAAATCGGATATGGAAAAAGAAGAAAAAGCCGTGAAAGCTGAAAAAGCTGAAAAAGCAAAAGCCATTCTCCAGGCAAAAGAAGATGCGAAAGAGAAAGC
>RZYD01000301.1 GCA_009930445.1 Bacteroidia bacterium
GCCGATATTCATAGCTTTTCCCCGTCCATTTATCAAATCCACACAAAAACGCCCGCCTCACACACCGCGATATGCAGTGATACGTCCCGGATTCCCCATAATCAATGATTTCTCGTCTCGCTATTGTCATATTTTTACCTCGTTTGTGAATAGAATCACAACAACTCAAACTTTGCAAGATCATTCATTGCCTGTCCTTATATTTCCACTCTTGATGTTCAAGCTGACATCGCTGAAAAGTTCAACAAGATATTCGCCAAAAATCCCAGTACACTTGATGCTTATCCACATATCGGTCTCAACGCAAACGATATCCCACGTATACATATTGAAACACTTGAATTCATAATAACAGGAGCGAAACACGGCAATCTTCTGCATGATTTGCTGGAATTTCAGCAGAATTGTAATAAGTTATATGATCTTGTTTTTACGTATGAAAAAGCAAAGCGAGACGTAAACCGTATGCTGAAAGATCACCCTTCTCATGGGACGTATTTAAACGAGTTAAAACGCATTTGGATGCAAATACGTAAAGATGCTGGTGGAATAAAAAAGGAACGGAAGAAAACACGTGAAGCTCTAATTGCGGGAATGAAAGATTATGTTCCTTTTTTTGAGCCAATTTCTGAAACAAGTATGGTCTGATAAATCCACAATGGATGAAGACAAACTGCACCTAATCTTTGAGCTGCTTAGAAAGAAGTCTTGAACATGATGACAACCCTTTTTACAATGCTTACCTGTTATTGTACGGACAATGTGTGATCAGGCACTTATTTGTTGAATTATCAATTTTTTGTTATTCAAAATTTAAGTAGAATGTTACCTTCTCATCTTAGTCGTGATTAATATATGCCAATTTGACACTGCATTTATGGAATGGAGAGGTGGAAGCGATGGGATCGAAAGCATTGAAAATAGGATGCGTAAATATAACAATGCACCCTGATCATTCAGCTGAACTTTACAAAAAACTGTTTACTTATGTGTGCTCAGAGAAATTACGGGCAAAAATTCATGGTAAGTATCATGGTGTTATCAATACCGCGTCTTACGACAATGGCAGTAGCGCTGTAAGCGGGTCTTTTTACCGATTTTTCGATCTGCCCAACAATACTAGTTGGGTTGATTTAGAGCTCAATAGGCCGATGGATCCAGATACGGATGACGTCCCACATCTTCCTGAAGAGAAGAAACCAGAATTCAGGGCTATTGAGTATGTTTTTTTTGTACATAGTCACCGCCTCTTTTTTAATTGTCAGTACATTACTCCAGCTTCTATGGAACGCTTCCTAAACAATTTATTTTCTACGGCATGTATTTCTGATAGATTTAACTCAGTGCAAGCAAACATTGAAATGAGTGTTGAAGGGCTGGAAAAGATACTTGGAATTGCCCAAAAAGACAGAATAAAAATATTTATTCAACGCCCTAATCCAGATGATTTAACGGCGTGCGATGCAAATATCCTTGAGCGATTTAAAAATATTAACGTTAAAAATAGCACATCCGAGTATAAATCTGATGGCTCTGACATTACACCTGATGAAGCAATGAAAAACGAGATGAATGTGGCATTATCAAATGGCTATGTAACTGCTTCTGGAAAAGATGGAGAAGAAAAAATAGAAGAGTCAACGCGCAATCATCCGCTTGTTGAAACTGTACGATATGACAGCAACAGAACTACTATATTTGATCTGATTTTTGATGTAGGCATAAACACTGTCCTCAAAATCAACGCGCGGATGAAACGGAAAAGTCACAAAAGTAATGAAATTCAATAAAGAGGAACTATGTGTACTGGGTCGGAAAGCATACGAGTATGTCAAGATTTACGCCCGCTTGATTCAAAAACACGTAAGTCCCCTTTGGGAACCATACCGGAGCGTGGGAAATACATTCCGCGACTATTTTACGATATATGGTGGGTTCAAGGCTCTTTGTTCTTCGCCATATATGCATATTGCAGTGATTATAGGCATCGTTGTTTCCATTTTGCAGCATGGAACTAAAGATTCAAGTGTTGCTAAATGTGCAGAACTTGTTCTTGGTGTGATACCAGATTTAATCGGTTTTACTATCGGTGGTTATGCGATATTTCTTGCATTTGGAGACGATGATTTTCGACAAGAAATTTCCGGTGATGCTGCCTCTAAAAAGCATGAAAATCATGAATTTAGCAGTGGAACAAGTCCCTTCATGGTTTTCAGTGCATCATTTATTCATTTCATTGTCGTAAGCATCATCTCTGTGATTTTTGCAATAATAACTAAGCATCTGAACTGTGATTACTTTGTTCTATATTTTCTGTGTTCAACCATATTTGTTTATGCAGTTCTATGTGCACTTGCCGTCGCATTTGCAATTTTTAAAATCAGTAGATACTATGACACTTATAGCTCAATAAAAAAGAGCATCCCCAAAGATAACAAGCTTTGAAAACACTCTATTCGTTTTAAAAGAGTCCTTTCCCCCACATCCCATTCCTCCCGTTCCAGGCTTCTTAGACGAAAGTCAACAATCGTCCTATAGTGCGCGTCATAAATCCGACAACCGCACAACATAGGAGCCGCACAAATGAATGATCCTGCCTTGCTTGGGCAATGGCTTATAAACCTCGCCTATCTGGCAGGCTTTATCCTTACCCTCAAACGCCTGAATCAGGGGAGAACACCGCCTGTTCAGGAAGAGATGTACAAAAAGTACGCCACAAAAAAAGACCTTGAGAACCTTGAAACACGGTTCCTCGCTGAATGCAAAGCCACCAACGAACGCATTGAGACGACAAACGTCGAAAACAATCGCATGTTTCATGAGATCATGCGGTCATTGGGCAGGCTTGAGGGGGATGAAACATGAGTCCCTTGGTCATTGTTCACTCAACCCCATGGCCTGCGGAACCTTTCGGCGCATCGTTGCACAGCCTGCCCGCCGATCCCACCAGCGTCATTCATCCTTCATCCTTCAACAATCAAAAATCATCCAATCAAAAATCCCCCCAGCTTAATCCCGAACAGCTCATAGAGGGGGAGAAGAACAAGGACAGGCATAAATATCGTCGGGCTCATCGTTTCAAAACCACTTCGGTTTGATGGGAACCAGAGGTACTCCTGCTTCCACGCCTCATCATCGTCAAGTTTCAAAACCACTTCGGTTTGATGGGAACAACGTAAATGGTACGAAAACCAGTTGCATATGTGCCGTTTCAAAACCACTTCGGTTTGATGGGAACGCTGGGTGCTACGCCCTCCGGGCTCTATGCCGATTTGTTTCAAAACCACTTCGGTTTGATGGGAACGCCGTTTTCCGGGTAGAGCCTCCGGTTACCCAACAGGCTCCCCCACAGACCCGGACGAGCGCAATTAACGCATCCGGTTCCTCGAAATATACACTCTGCTAAA
>RZYD01000302.1 GCA_009930445.1 Bacteroidia bacterium
GAATGCATCCGGCACCTGTTTTATGATTCGCGATACCCCTTTGCGTTATAGCCATACCTGGAAAGGAACCGGCGTTGCTATTCCGGTATTTTCTATCCGCACCCAAAACGGTTTTGGTGTCGGAGAATTTAACGATCTGAAACTCTTCTCCGACTGGTGTGTAAAGACGGGCCTTAAGGTTATTCAAATTTTACCGGTTAACGAAACGGTAGCGTCCCATTCATGGCTCGACTCTTACCCCTACAAAGCCATTTCCGTTATGGCTCTTCATCCCATATACCTGCATGTTGAGTCGCTGGGAAAATTCTCGGACACAAAAATAAAAACAGAATTTCTTACCCTGAAAAAAGAACTTAATGCCAATGAATCTGTCGATTACATCCGGGTAATGGAATTCAAATCAAAATATTACAAATATTTTTATGATAAAGATAAACAACAACTATTTGAAGACCCCGACTATCAAGCCTTTTTTAACGCCAACAAAGAATGGCTTGTACCTTACGGCGTTTTTTCCTGCCTCCGCGACCGTTTTAAAACCGCTGATTTCAGGCAATGGGAAATATTAACCACGTTTGACAAAAACGAAATTTTGGAATTTGCTTCTCCGGAAGCTCCTGATTATGACGACATAGCGGTTCATTATTACATTCAGTATCACCTTCACAAACAGTTACTTGAAGCGGTACACTATGCACACCATAAAGGAATTGCAATCAAAGGAGATATCCCAATTGGCATTTCACGCGACAGCGCAGACGCCTGGACCCATCCGGAACTCTTTAATCTGAATGGTCAGTCTGGTGCACCTCCGGATGATTTTGCCATTGCGGGTCAAAACTGGGGCTTCCCCACTTATAAATGGGAGGTTATGGCCAGAAACAACTACCAGTGGTGGAAAAAACGGCTGAAAAAAATGGCTGAATATTTTGACGCCTACCGTATCGATCATATTCTGGGTTTTTTCCGTATCTGGGAAATACCAACCCATGCCACGCAAGGATTATTAGGCTATTTCAATCCCGCCCTTCCCCTTTCAAGGGAAGAGCTCCATCAACGAGGCCTTGATCTGGAAGATGAAAGATATCTTTATCCCTACATCCATCAATGGTATTTGGGGAATATTTTTGGCACATACACACAGGAAGTCATCGACCGTTTTCTTGAACCTATAGAATGGGAAGAATTCAGGCTGAAAGAAGAATTCAACACCCAGCGAAAAATCACAGATCATTTCAAAAAACACTATGAATCAGATACCCTGGAAGAAAAATGGAGCACCATCCGCGATGGATTATTAAGTCTTGTTGCGGAAGTTCTTTTTATCAAAGATCCCCATTCAACCCATGAAGCATTCCACCCCAGAATTGCACTCCACTATACGTATAGTTATCAGGCGCTGGACGATGAGCAGAAAGAAATTATCAACCAACTTTACACCGATTATTATTACCACCGCCATGACACGTTTTGGCGCAACAGTGCGATGGAAAAACTGCCAGCGCTGGTCAACGCAACAAATATGCTCGTTTGCGGAGAAGATCTGGGCATGGTTCCGGGATGTGTGCCAGGTGTTATGGATGAACTTGGGATCCTAAGCCTGGAAATCCAGCGAATGCCAAAGGATCCGGAACGGGAATTCGGACATCCCTCCGACTATCCCTATCGGTCAGTTTGCAGCCCATCAACCCATGATATGTCGACTATCCGGGGCTGGTGGGAAGAAGACCGAGGAAAAACACAACGTTTCTTCAACCAAATTCTGGGTAATTATGGGGCAGCACCTTTCTTCTGTGAGCCCTGGATAGCCAAAGAAATTCTCATCCAACATCTGTATTCACCTGCCTTACTAACTATTTTTCCCTATCAGGATATTATTGCAACCGACGGAAAAATACGCTGGGAAAAAACGCAGGAAGAACGTATCAATATTCCAAGCAATCCGCACCATCTTTGGCGCTACAGAATGGCACAACAACTAGAGGATTTACTGGAAGCAGATGATTTCAATGCGACACTTAGGGAAATGATTAAAACCGCCGGACGATAATTTTGCATTTAAACATTTCAATCCAAATGGCTATATAACAAATATTTACACCTTTGCCGCACGATAAAACCCGGATTTTTGGCGAAATTGCCTTCGGATTTTCAGCAACGAATGCCTTTGTTTTAAGGAATTGTCCTATCTTTAGAACCGCTAAAAAAGATACATCGTAGAACATTAAAAATAAACATCATGAATTACATTGCATCGTACATCGAAGCGAATAAAGAACGCTTTCTGGAAGAATTATTTGGTTTAATCCGCATACCCTCCATCAGCTCACAATCAGAGCATAAAGATGATATGTATAAAGCAGCAGCCTACTGGAAACAACTCTTGCTGGATGCCGGAGCAGACCAGGCAGAAATTATGGAAACGGAAGGGAATCCGGTTACCTACGGAGAAAAAATTATTGATCCGACCCTGCCTACGGTTCTGGTTTATGGGCATATGGATGTTATGCCCGTTGACCCGGTTGAATTATGGAAAACAAAACCCTTCGAACCCGTAGTAATAGACGGAAAGATATGGGCGCGTGGCGCTGACGATGATAAAGGGCAAAGTTTTATGCATGCCAAAGCCTTCGAAATCCTTGTAAAAACAAATACCCTTCCCTGCAACGTGAAATTCATGATTGAAGGAGAAGAAGAAGTTGGTTCCCCCAGTTTGTACAAATTTTGTGAGGAGCACAAAGCACTGCTGGAAGCCGATATCATTCTGGTTTCGGATACGGGTATGATAGCCCCCGATATCCCTTCGATTACAACTGGTTTACGGGGCCTGGCCTACTGGCAGGTAGAAGTAACCGGCCCCAGCCGCGACCTTCATTCAGGGCTTTTCGGCGGAGCAGTAGCCAATCCGATCAATGTATTATGCAACCTGATAGCCCAAATGACCGATGAAAACAACCATATAACAATACCGGGATTTTATGATGATGTGTTATTGGTAACCGATACAGAACGTGCACTGATGGCTAAAGCACCCTTTGATGAAGAGGAATATAAAAAGGCCATTCATGTAGGTGAGCTACAGGGCGAAACAGGCTATACCACAAACGAAAGAACCGGTATCAGACCCTCATTTGATATATGCGGAATTTGGGGAGGCTATACAGGCGAAGGAGCAAAAACTGTGCTGCCCGCCAAAGCGTATGCAAAAATCTCCACCCGGCTCGTTCCGGATCAGGACCACGAAAAAATTGCTGAATTGTTCAAAAAACATTTTGAGGCCATTGCACCCCGAAGTGTTAAAGTAGAAGTTACCCCCCTGCATGGTGGGCAGGCCTACGTTTGTCCGATTGACCTTCCGGCTTATCGTGCTGCTGAAAAAGCTTTTCAGGATACCTTCAGCAAATTA
>RZYD01000303.1 GCA_009930445.1 Bacteroidia bacterium
TACGTATGGATTGTATTCGGATGGCGAATTCCGTTTATTTCATTTTCCGGACGAAACAAGCATCGGCAGATCGCATCCGGTTGAGCTGGCAAAAGGGTAGGTTTGTATTAGTTTTCTCTTAAAACAAACTCATCGTATTCCAATTCAAATCGTAATTTATGTTTTGCCTCCTCGATGGCCAGATTTTTAAACAGGTTTGCGAGTTCGGGGTTTTCAACGCGTTGCGAAAGTGCCGTATAGAGTTTGAATGCTGCCTTTTCTCTTTTCATAGCCAGCACCAGCGCATCCTGGTAACTCATGTCGGGGGAAGGAACGATTTTTACTGTAAAATCCGCAATTTTCAAATCCGCGACTTTTTCTGCTGATTTTTCCATTATCCCGGTATTTTTAACCTCTGTAAGTTTTGTTTTATGGCCAAGTTCTTCCTGAGCAAAACCCTCGAAGGCTTCTTTCATCTCTTCGTTTTTTGCTGTTTTCGCGAGGCTTAAGTAGAATTCCATGGCACTTTGTTCCTCATTAATGGCGAAGTTGAGTATATCTTCAACAGAATTAAATGCTTTCATGTTATTATATTTTGTTTAAAAGACTTTTCTTGATTCATCATCAAATCGTTTTACCAGATAATCACATCCATAGTCGAAGATTCGGGCTTCCTCTTTTGGTTCAGTAATATGGAGGGCAAAGGGTTTTTCTTCTATGGGTTTAAATAGTTTGAAGGCTTCTTCGCGAATTGCCTCCGGAGTTTCCGGAGAAATTACCTTCATCATTTTCATCAGGTCGGCAAGCGCTTTTAATGTTGTTTTACCAATTTTTTTTGGGAACACAGCATCAAATTCCTGAATTGTCCGTTGTGAATTGGTAAAAGTGCCTCCTGATTCGGTGGGAAACGAGGCGGGCAGAAGGATGTCGGCATGCCTTGCTGTTTCGGTAAGAAAATAATCTATGACTACTGTACAGTTGGCTGCTGAGAAATACTTTGAAACACGGGCCGGGTCAGTAGTGCATCCGCAGGGATCTTCTCCGACGATAAAAAGATTTTTTATTTTTCCCTCTTCTAATTGTTGAAAAACGGATTCTGCCTCTTTGGCGAGGTGGTCGGTTTTCCAGACTTTTTTCATATCGTCTAAGGCCAGTGAAATGTCACGTCCTCCAGGTGCAAGATATGGAAATCCGCCCATGTCTTCGAGTCCATGTGCGTTATTTTTTTCTTTGAGCGCGATGATTCCGTTGGATGTTTTTCCTAATTTTCCTGTAATAATTGCCAGGTTAATGATTTCTCTGGCTGTGTTGCCACATACTTCTTTTTCTGAGAAGAAGAGTACTGCATTTACTTGATGGTTGTAGTCTTCTGCAAAATCGGATACTGCCTGTTCCGAAACACCGGCGCTGCGGCAGAGTAACGTATAGTTTTCTTTCAGTAATGCGGTTTTATAGGCTTCAAATCCTTGTACATTTTTCAGGAAGAAAGCATTTTCCAAGCCGTTGGAGAGCAGATAGTGATTTACTGATTTAACAAAGGCGTAGTAATTATTCACCCGTAGCATTTGGGTGGCTTTATGTGCCATTTTGCTATCGGAGTAAAGCGTAACGAGCGAAATATCTTTTTCATGGATAACGGCTTCGTTGATCATCATCCATCCGGCTACTGCATTATCGCGGTTTATTTCAGCGCCAATCAGATAAAATTTGCTTGCTCCTTTGATTTGATCAAAGGGAACATTTTTTAGCGCTATGTTTCTAAAGGCTTTACTGCGTCCCAGGTAGTGGAAACTGTGAATATTATTGGTTTTTGCGGCTGCCCGGGCCAGTTTCTGGACAGAATAGATTTCTTCATTGGTGAGGCGTGCTCCGGCGAAGAAAGCATTTTCATCCGGGTTTACATTATGAATGGCATTTACAATGGCCTCGAAGGCTTTTTGATACGATACAGATTTTAATTTGCCGTCGATTCGCATCATGGGCTCGGTAATTCTGCTGGTATCGTTAAGATAGTGATATCCAAATTTTGGGTAACGGCAAATGTTTCCGTCGGGGTTAATTTTTCCCTTTCCACCACTGGTGCCCATCACGAATCCGCCGTTATGATGTAGTGTAATTTCGCAACCAACGCTACAATAATTGCAGATTGTTTTTACAGGGGTTGTTTTTACCGGTCCGGGTTTAAATGGGGTGTTTTCCGTGATGGCTCCTGTGGGGCAGGCTGAGATGCAAAGGCCGCAACTTTCACAGTGTGTATCTTGGAGGGCGTTACCCATGGAAGGGGCGACATAGGTATTGAATCCCCGTTCTACTAATCCCAGTGCGTTGGCCCCGACTACTTCGTTACAAATTCTGACGCAACGTGCGCACAATATGCATTTGTTATTATCGAATTCAATGTAGGGGTGCCTGAAATCAATATTAAACCGATGGTAGTCGCCGCCGTCATAAATTTGCTGTGCATGGTATTCGGTAGCATATTTTTTCAGGTCACAATGATAAAGGGCGGTACATCCGCATTCCAGGCATCGGTTGGCTTCATGTTTTGCTACTTCTTCGGAGGCATATCCCAGCTCTACCTCGCAGAAATTTTTTCTTTCGGAGGGATCAAGCGTAGGCATTTCTTCTCTTTTTTGTTCTACAAAGCGGTTTTCGTAATCTTTTGGTTCCTGTTTTTTAAAATTATCTTTTTTACTAAAAAACTCATAAGGCATTGGGGTAATATCTTCACCACTAAGAAACTGGTGGCAGCTATGCGCAGCGATCCGGGCCTGTCCGATGGCCTGGATAAGTGTTGCCGGACCCGTTACTCCGTCACCACAAGCAAAAACGCCGGGTATTCCGGTTTCCAGGGTTTCGGGATTTGCCTCAACATCGCCCCAACGTGTAGCTTTTAACGTACCTTCCTGAAAGGTGCTGTTGATATCGTCGATAAAATCAATGTCGGTTTTTTGCCCGATGGCCGCGAGTACAAAATCTGCTTCCATTTCGAACGCTGAACCTTCGATGGGTATTGGCCTTCTTCTTCCACTGCTGTCAGGTTCTCCGAGTTCCATTTTTATCAGGGTGAGGGATTTCAGGTTTCCATTGGCATCCTGATTAACACGTACCGGATTCGTAAGGAAATTATAAATAACCCCTTCCAGTTTTGATTCATGGATTTCGATGGGATTGGCAGGCATTTCTTTTTCTGTTCGTCGGTAAATAACCCGAACATGGGATGATCCGCAGCGAATAGCTGTCCTGCAGCAATCCATTGCTGTGTTTCCGCCGCCGACAATGATTATTTTTTTTCCAGTAAAGTCATATTTTTTACCGGTAGTTTCCATTTCTTTAAGGAAGTCAATACCCGATAAAACATGATGAGCCTCTTCACCTTCGCAGCCCAGGAGGGATCCTTTTTGTGATCCGATTGCCAGGACAAA
>RZYD01000304.1 GCA_009930445.1 Bacteroidia bacterium
ATTTGAAAAATTTATCTTCACTCCTCATGTACAACTAATCGATCTGACCATTGAAGGAGAAACCTATCGTACTATGATTCAGGATGTACAATACCATCCCGTTTCTGACAAGACCCTGCATGCTGATTTTCTGCAGGTTATCGAAGGAAAACCTGTTAAAATTTCGGTACCTATTACCATTACCGGCACCTCACCCGGTGTCCTTAAAGGGGGAAAACTGACCATGAAAATGCGCCGTCTGCACATTATGGCTCTTGAGAATAATCTGCCCGATACCTTAGAAGTAGATATCTCTAACCTCGAAATCGCACAATCAATACGGGTAGAAAACCTTGTACGCGAAGACATTATATTTCTTGATGCTCCCCGCGCAGTAGTGGTTACCGTAAAAGCCGGACGTGGCGCTGTGGTCGCTGCCGAAGAAGAGACGGAAGGCGAACACACCGAAGCTGCTCCGCAGGAATAAAACCTTTTTACAAAGGATTAAACGAAGCCATCTGCGTTGTCAGGTGGCTTTTTTTATCGAATTAGTGCTATTTTTGCACTACCAAATAGTGACCTATGAAATATCTCATTACTGGACTGGGGAATCCAGGAGCAGAATACGAAAATACCCGGCATAACATTGGATGGATAGTGCTTGATGCCATGGTGAAAGAAGCCGGTGCTACATTTACCAGCGAACGGTATGGCTTTGTTGCCCGCTTAAAATACCGGGGCCGCATCCTGGTACTTCTGAAACCTACAACCTACATGAACCTTAGTGGAAAAGCAGTTAAATACTGGCTGAATAAAGAATCAGTTCCCATAGAAAAACTGCTCGTCGTAAGTGACGATCTGGATCTGGAAACCGGAATGCTGCGCATGAAAGGGCAAGGTTCAGGGGGTACACACAATGGACTGAACGACATCATCGATACGCTGGGCACCCCTGCCTTCCCCCGCCTCCGTTTTGGCATAGGGCACGATTTCCCACAAGGCTTTCAGGTCGATTATGTACTGGGGAAAATTACGGCGGATGAAATGGAAATTTATACCCCTAAAATCACCAAAGCAGCGGAAATGATCCGAAGCTTCGCGGTTGCCGGACTGGCCGCAACCATGTCGGCTTTTAATAATAAATAACCCATACCATAGCCTCGTGTGGAAATTAAGAAAATAACTATATCGCCAGCAACTTGTCGTTTTGACGACGGGAATGGATTCCACTGCGAAAAAGCACATCGATACCGATCAACAGAAGAATCACCGCAACACTAACCCCAAACAGCGCAGGAACACGAACTGCTTCCATCATCCCTTGCAACGAAAAAAACACCTTGGTGATGATGGGAAGTATGGCCGCCAGATTATGGCCATTAACTTCCGGAAGGGTGTTAAAAATCATCGGAATAAACAAAACGAATAAAATACTTACAGAAGCCGCAGCACCCAACAAAATGACCGATAACAGTTGTTCCCCTGAAAATCCCTGCCGGTGCATCGACGGCGATTGTTCCACAGCACGCATCACACTAAAGACAAACCCATCCGGAGCCTTTTTATCCTCCATAGTATGGATAATTTCCCTTAAAAAAGGATCTTTGTAAACTGGTATTTCGTTCATAATACAAATTTTTTAGGTCATTTCCATTTCCAGCATCGTCTCAATCGTACAGTAAAGCCGCTTCCTGATCCGGTGCAACTTCACTTTTACATTCGACTGCGTCAATCCGGTAATCACTGCAATTTCTTCCACACGCTTATCGCGCAAATAAAATAACTCCACCAGCGCGCGGTCGGTCTCATTCAATGTTTCCAGGGCACCCGCAATGACCTTCTTCTGTTCCTCTTCATTCAACCCCATCACATTATCCTGAACTTCCGATTCAGAATAATTATTGATCACCCGATCGTCGATGGAAGACATTTCCTGTTTATGCTTTCGGGTGTATGATATGGAAGCATTATAGGCAATGCGGTACAACCAGGTTGAAAACTGCGCTTTTCGCTGAAAGCCCGGCAACGACTGATAGGCCTTAACAAATACATCCTGCGAAATCTCTTCCGCCACCGCGTCGGTATGCACAATCCGCACCACCAGAGAATACACCATATGCCTATAACGCTCCACTAACGGTGCGTAAGCAGCACTATTACCGGCGATTACCTGATCGATGTAAAATGTATCGGCCTGTTGTGTCATTGCGGTCCTTTGACGGTAAAGCGATGGATAAGTTACAAAAAAATCTGCATCATAAATAATAAAGACGAACCCAACGTGTAACCGTTGCAATTGTCTGGCGTCATACGCCCTGAATTCATTTTATTCATTAAATTATTATACAATGGAATGGCTTATTCCTTTAGGTTTTTTTGCTCTCGTATACGGAATGGTATACCTGAATGTACGTAAAAAAGAGCGTTTAGCGCTGCTGGAGTATAATAAGGATGCAAGTATTTTTCAGGCCGGGAAAGTAAAAAATGTAGCGCTGAAATGGGGCTTGTTGCTCGTGGGAATCGGGATTGGATTCCTCCTGGCCAATATGTTGATCCGAAGTGAAAGAATGGAAGAAGAAGCCGCGTACTTTTCCATGAGCTTCCTTTTTGGAGGCTTTGGATTAGTGGCCAGTTATATCATCGATTTGGCTGAATATAACCGCTACAAAAAGGAAAATCACGACACAAAACAGCAATAGGTTTTTTGGTTTAATGGTTCATCGGGCATATCAGCACCCCAGGGTGGATATGCCTTTTGTTATGTATTGGGGCCCCGAGGGCAACAACTTACTTTCGTAAAGCACGATGTCTGATAGTTTCTGTTCCGGCAATTTCAACCCCTGATATTGTTGCACCACCTGCGTCAACCGCGCCTTATCGCGGCACATCCGGATGCGGCCCAACGTTACATGAGGGACAAAATTCTGCCGGTCAGGTGTGAATCCCAACGGTTGCAACGCTTCGGCCAAACGGCGGTGAAGTGCCCCGGGCACATCCACCGGTTCTGCACCCATCCATACCACACGCGGGTCGTAACGACTGCCAAATAGCCCCACCCGGGCGTAATGCACGATAAAAGGGTCAGTATCATACGCAACTGCATCCATAATGGAAAGGATATCAGGCAACAACACCTGATCGGTTTCGCCAAGAAACAATATGGTCAGGTGCATATTCTGCAGATCACTCCAGGTAATTTTATCCCCCGCCAGATGCTGCCGGAAGGCTGCCATCAGGGCATCCAGCGCCTCGCTGCGAACAACAGGGAAGGCAATAAATAAACGCATAGTCCTATTTTATTTTTGCGTAAAAATAAATAATTGTTGTATATTTGCCACATCAAATTGCCGGGGCATTAGCTCAGTTGGCTAGAGCGTTTGACTGGCAGTCAAAAGGTCAACGGTTCGATTCCGTTATGCTCCAC
>RZYD01000305.1 GCA_009930445.1 Bacteroidia bacterium
TAAGAACGGAACTTGAAATAATTAATCTATCTTTTTATCTTTGCTGCATTCACTCCGCTATGCTAACGAAATGAGAAAAAATAAAATACATATCATATTACTGTATCTTAGTATTATAGTAATCTCTTTTTTTGCATACTCATCCATTTTTTACCCACTTTTAAATTCTGATGATGCCGTTAGTATATTAATGTTGCATGATTTTCATTTCCCCGATGATATTTTTTTCTGGGGTCAAGACAGAGTAGGTTCAATTATTCCACTTTTAGGCCAAATTCCTTATAAACTATTGAATATTCCGCTCTTATGGGCAGAATCGCTGACGCACTATGCTATTTTGATTCTTGGATTTTTTGCCTTGTCATCGTTCTTTACTACAAATTTTTCAAAAATAGCCTTTGCCATCCTATGGTTTTTGCCCATTGATCCATTTCTGGGACTCGTCAGATACTCTTTTGGTTTACAATATGCTTTTATAGGATTTGGACTCTATTTTATAAAAATTCAGGATAACAATACAAAAAACCTGCAAAAAAAATCACCCCTGCCATGGTGGCTATTATCTTTTGCCTCCTTTTTGATTGCCGTGTGGATAACAGAATCAGCAATTGTCACTATCATGATTATCTTATCAATAAGCCTACTGTGGACCTGGTATAAGGATAAAAAAATACCCAAACGAAGTGTGCTGTTTTCTCTTATCGGAATAATTTCAGGAATACTAATTATCATGGGGTTAAAAGATTTGGTCACCGTATCATCCCACTATGAATACAACCAACAGCTATTGAATTCAATTTCAGAAATTATTCGCGCTATTCAACTTTTATACGCAAAACTTATCGCCGGATTCTCATTAAGCAATCCAAACCCATTTCAACTAATTTATAACTACTTGTGTTTACTATTGATTGCATCAATTCCCCTTCTGATCCTGACAAAAAATAGTAATCGTATTAAAAACTGGAAATGGATCACGATTTTCACCTTAGACGGAGTTGCATTTATTCTGGTTAATCTGGTTTCGCACTGGTCGTTACTGAATGGAGTTGCCAGAAGGTATTTTGTGGGTGTATATATTGTCTTTTGGATTTCCTTTCTTCTCTTTACTGAATATATTTCCAATAAGCGGATAAAACAGACAATTCGCGTTACTCTAATGGCTACCTTATTACTGGGGGCACTTAGTATTCCTTATGGATATCAATACCTCTATCCAAAACGTTTAACACCTAAAGCAAAGGTCGTTGGAGAATTCAGGCAGTTAGGGAGAATCGGGATTATTGCTGATTACTGGAACTCGTATGGAACATCTTTCGTCGACCCTGATCATATAAAGGCTACGCCACACGACCAGGCTGAAGTCAGAAACTATAGATTGGTTGATAGTGTTTTTGCACAACCAAACCTCTATCTTATCAAGGATATGTGGCTTGATACCTTTCCGGATACAATAGTACAATTTGGGAATACCCTTTACAAAGCGGGAGATGAATTCAACATTGGGGATTGCAATATATGTGAATATAAACTGTTAGAGCAAAACAGATAACACCGCGTACCCAACCATTAAACAGCGGCAGTGAAAACACGTTGCACTTCTCCCTCAATATACGCACACAAAATATCGAATTTCGCATCGGTTATAAAGGACGAGCAGATATTACCTACAGCCCTATCGATAATAAATAATGAAAGTAACCTGCAAAGAATTCTTGTTTCCCTTACTCTACCCGCATTACCAACCCTTTTAAATACTCCGTTTCCGGGTGATAGAGGTTTACCGGATGGTCGGCAGGTTGGGTCAACTGGTGGAGGATTCGGACGTTACGGCCGGTCGATGCAGCAGCAGTAAAAACTGCCTTGCGAAAATCTTCACGGGAAATAACCTGCGAACAGCTGAAGGTAAAAAGTATGCCGCCGGGTTGTAACGCCTCAAAAGCCATAGTATTAATCCGGGCATAGGCTTTCATGGCATTGGAGTGTGCATCACGATGTTTGGCAAAAGCAGGCGGATCTAATATTATAAGTCCATATTTCCCTTTCGATTGCTTAAAAAACTCAAAGGCGTCCATGGTAAATCCTTCATGTTTGACTGCTTCACCAAAATTCAGCTGCATGGTATGATTGGCCATCTCCACGGCCCTGGCTGAAATATCAACCGTATGTACCGCTGTAGCTCCTCCCTGTAGGGCATAGGCTGAAAAACCACCCGTATATCCAAAAACATTAGCCACAAGCCGGTCTTTAGCATAACGCGTAACAAGGTGCCTGTTTTCACGCTGGTCGATGAAAAACCCGGTTTTTTGTCCGGTAATATGATTTGCAACGAAACGAAGGCCATATTCTGACACATGGGAGATAGAGGCTTCACCCCAGAGCAGTTTGTCGCCTACCATGTTATCATCTTTCTGATGGATCGTAGTACTACTCTTTGAGAGCACACCCGTGACTTTCAGGCCGGGGAGGCTGCGGAATATTTCAGCGAAAAGTTCCAGATGGCGGAACATACCGGCAGAGTGCGCCTGTAGTACCACAACGCCATTATAATAATCAGCGATGAGCCCGGGTAAATTATCACCTTCACCGTGTATCAAACGGAATACTGTGGTTGCTTCATTGTCAAGGAATCCCAGATTACGGCGGGTTTCTACGGCAGAAGCAATCTTTTCCATCCAAAAAGCTTCGTCCACATCCGATCGTGTAAAACTAAAGATACGTACCGTAATGGAGCCTTTCTGGTAATGGCCTGTGGCAAGGTACGTACCGTTGTTGTCAAACACCTCGACAATATCTCCATCGACGGGTGCCCCCATAATTTTTTTTATAGCCCCGGAAAAAACCCAAAGATGGAATCTGAGCAAAGAACGTTCTTTGCCTGGTTTTAATAGTATTGCAGGAATTTTATGCACAAAAATTAAATTTATTCTGCAAAATAAATCATTTCCTGTTTCATAAAAAACATAATTATAACTTTGCAGTTATAGAATAGGGGAATGTTTGCATCAGCGTTACAGGTGCTGCAAATTATACCTACAAATGAACACGCTTAAACAAATGGAAAACAATACTTTCGACCCTAATGCCATAGGTATCCCGAATGGGAATTACTTTGGTTTCCCGACTACACCGGAAGAGGCAAAATTAATCCTGCTCAGTTTTCCCTGGGATGTAACCACCTCGTACCGCACAGGAGCATCAAAAGGTCCTCAGGCCATTATGGACGCTTCGATGCAACTCGATTTTTACAACTCACGTGTACCTGCCGCCTGGGAAAGCCCGATAGCCTCGATCGCGCCCGAAGCCGAAATCATCCAGCGCAATCATTATTTCCGGAATTTTGCAAAAATCGCAATCGATCAGCTGGAGAAGGGGATTAACCCCAAAGACCATGACCTGCT
>RZYD01000306.1 GCA_009930445.1 Bacteroidia bacterium
TTCTTTGTCCGTACCGACCTGATTTCCATACTGAAAAAAGAATACTTAATTAAAGCCATTCTGCTGGAAGATGCTGAAATCAATCTGTTCCGCTCTGCAGAAGGAAAAACAAATTACACTTTTCATTCCACCGGGTCTTCGGATGGGCTAATTGCCGGAAAACCTGCACCGGGAGTAACCCTTCCAAAACTGCTCATGAACCGGGTAACCATACTGTATACCGACGAAATGCACAACACTTCCTTTCAGGCAGCTATTCAAAAATCACAGCTTAAATTGGTAATGAACGACAGCGTGGTGACCCTCCACATGCAATTAACCGGAACAGGTACAATTCCGGGGGTTGCACTTCCCGCCGATCAACCTATAGACGTAATGTGCCGTGCAACGTATTCGCTTCCTGAAAAAGAAATGCTGCTATCAGAAGGACGCATCCGGATCGATGATATGGTAGTTCATCTTTCGGGAACGATGAACGACGCACCGGCCACGGGAAAATATAACGTAACCGTAAGTGGTGATCATATTGTATTGCAAAAAGCGCTGGAATTTTTCCCCGTCAGGCTCAGAGAAAAACTATCTGCCTTTCGGCCCCAGGGCACCATTTCCTTCAACGGCCAAATTTATGGAGATGACGTTAAAAGTGCACCTGCATTTGACTTTTCGTCCACCTTGTATTTCGATACGCTCTGTGTCGACGGAAAACAAATGAGGTTACACGATTTTTCTGCCACTTGTATGGCAGGAGCTAAACCGGGTAATCCGGAAGCATTTTATCTCAAACTCACTGAACTGAAAACAAAAATTCAGCACAACGGGGAAATAACAGGTTGGATGGCTCTGCGTCATTCCCAAAACCTTTTTGTAAATACATCCCTGAAAAGTCAACTCAATCTGGAGGAATTTATTTTTTTGCTTCCTGCGGGAAATCACCTAGCAGGAACTGCCGCAGTCGACCTGCAATATAAAGGAACACTTACTGGCTTAAAGGAAAATATTGCCCGGGAGTGGAGTCAGGCAGAAGGCGAAATAAACATTCAGGCAGAAAACGTTGTATTTCAACATTCTACATTACAACAACCCATTCATTTGGTAAATTTTTCTACTGAAATCACACCCAAAGACATCCTGATCCGCAATATGGAGATGGAAACCGGATCGAGCCAGATTGCGCTTTCCGGAACTATTACCGGTCTTTTCGCTGGCCCGAATGACAAGAAAAGGACAGGATCAGGAACGCTAAAAATACATGCCAATAGAATTAATGCCGATGAACTGAGGGTATTATTTCAGAAGCTAAACCGCACTCCATCGCCTGAAAGCAAGAAGTGGCAATCCGGGTCGTGGCCTGGAAGTCAGCTACAGGCAGAATTGGAGATCGACCATATTATATACAATAACGAAGAATACAACACCCTTTTTCTGCAGGCAAAGACCACCGGCAGGGATCTGATTATCGAAAATTTCCGCCTCCGGGGATGTGAAGGAAGCCTCTCCGCCTCCGGGCGATTAAACGATTACCTGACGGAATGCCCCGGACTTACGGCTTCTGTAGACGCGCAATCCGTCAACATTTCCTCCCTTTTCAAAGTATGTAACAATTTCGGATTAAACGGGCTGACCCATGAAAATATCAGCGGATCCATTACCACGTCTTCGTATATTACTTCGGATCTGGGACCCCGCGGATCACTGGACATGAATACATTCACGCTGGATGCCAACCTGACCATCACCGATGGAGCATTAAAAAACTTTGGTCCGTTAATGAATTTCAGTGGATTCCTCCGGTTGGAGGATCTCTCGGACATACAATTTCAAACTCTTGAAAATCAATTTTTTATAAAGAATAAAACCTTATATATCCCCAAAATGGCTATAAAAAACAATGTACTTGATCTGGATATGGAGGGGCGCCAGAAATTCAGCGGCGAGATGGATTATCACATCGATCTCGCCCTGGCTGAATTGCTAAGCGGAAAATATAATGCCCGTCATAAGGATAATCAGTTCGGGGTGATTCAGGAAGAGGAAGGGAGAAATACGCGCATCTTTATTGCTGTCAGTGGAAATACACAGGAACCAAAATTTAAATACGATTCACCCAAAGCCAGAGCGCAAATTTCCAAACAAATTAAAAAAGAAAAAGAAACGCTGAAAAGCCTTTTCGGAAGGGATACCCTCCCCGACTCCCTCTCCATTCCGGAAAACAGTGAAAAATTTCAGGTAAAATGGGACGATGATTCGTTAAAAAATCTCCAAAAAACAAAAAAAAGTAAACCAGAGGGAAAACCCGGGAAAAAATTTGAAATCGACTGGTAATTAAGATAAACTGATGATTCTGCCTTCCTGTATGACTTATCACCGATGTTTGGGAATCGCAAAGCCAAAGGCGTTCTGATAAAATTCCGTAGCGTAAAGATCGGTCATTCCACTGATATAATCCAATACCAGGCGCACGTTTTCATAATCGTTCGCCTTTGTGGGCAAGTACTGCAACGGTAACATCCGAAGCGCCTTCTGCTGCTGTCCGCTACGGTTCCCTTTCGGAGTAAGTACCGCAGGCACGAACAAATCCAACAGTTTTGAAATGACATGATACCCGGCAAGTTCAATATGTACCACGGTATCGTGGCAATAGATTTTTTCCACACTCAATGCTTCAATCTCTCCCAACACCGGATGCTGGTGCGCCACTTCGTCCATCAATGCACACTCAAACTTACCGGATAGCAAGGCGTCAAGCTGATCAGCAAAAACATCGGTGCAGGCCTGAATCAGCCGGTTAATTACCTTAGCGCGCAGATATGCCGTTTTTTCGTTTGCATCGGAAATAGTTTTCAGCGTTGTTTTTGTTTTCAACAACTCCTGTTCACCGGAACGGTGAAACGAACGCAGGAGCCGCAGTAAAAGGCTTTCCGTTTCCGCATAACCAACAATTCCAAGTCGATGCGCATCTTCCAGGTCAATTATCCGGTAACAAATATCATCGGCCGCTTCGGTAAGATAAACAAACGGATGGCGAAACCAGCAATTTTCCGCCTGTGGGTCTGGTGTCAGGTGAACCTTATTGGCCAACATGCTCATGGTTTCCACCTCACTAATAAAAAAACCATATTTTTTGGTATGGCGGTATTGGCTGTTTTTAGCCTGTTGAAGGCAGGGATACTTCATGGTAGCCGCCAAAGTTGCGTAAGTCAGGCGGTACCCACCAGCGCTTTTCCCACTAAAATGATGGGTAAGAATCCGGAAAGCATTCGCATTACCCTCAAAGTCGCATAATTCTTTCCATTGCGCAACAGAAAAACGGCTGCTCATTGGGCTTCCGGCAATCTCCTGACAGGCATGCTGACGGAAATAACTGGAGATAGCATCTTCTCCGGAATGGCCAAAA
>RZYD01000307.1 GCA_009930445.1 Bacteroidia bacterium
ACGGATCGGAGATCGTAACAGAAATGGAAATCCAGTATACGATGAATAATGGAACGCCTGCAGTATTTCTCTGGAGTGGAGCACTTGCTTTTACTGAAAACGTTGTGGTTTCATTACCTGCAATCGCATTCACACTTGAAGAGGAAAACCTTTTTCAGGTTAGTATTCCCGCAGTGAATGGTTCTGATGACCAGTACATAAAAAACAACAGTAAAACGAAAACTGTTTTACACGCCGTGAAAAGCGAAGATTATGTTCGCCTGATGTTACGCACCGACAATAAACCGGAAGAGATTACCTGGAAAATTACAAACAGCGAAAATGAAATAATTCATTCCGGAGGGCCTTATACCCAGCCCAATCAAATGATCAATACAATGCTTCCTTTCGATCTGGAAGATTGCTATCAATTTACAATCCACGATGCCGGCGGGGATGGTATTTGCTGCGAAAACGGGGTGGGATTTTTCGCCCTCAGCGACCATACGAATTCTGCCTTCGTGGAAGGAGGCAACTTTAGTGACAGTACCTGTGCTTCTTTTAAAATCCTGAAAGGTGTTGGACTGGAAACACGAAATGATATTGGGTTAAAAATTACACCCAATCCGGCTTCCGATCGCCTTGAATTGGGATTTACGCTCTCAAAAGAGGCAACAGTACGCATGGCCATAACCGATCTAACCGGAAGAGTGCTTCAACAGGAAAACCCTGTAAGCCTGCCTCAGGGAATACACACGGTTACTTTCGACATCGCTGATTTCCCTGACGGAATGTATCTGGTACGCATCGGCGTTGAGGATAGCTTTACCATGAATAAGTTTTTGGTTAAAAAATAACCCCGCGTGCGGAAGGTACCCATGCCGGCACGCATGGAATGGCCGGAATTGCACCTTCTTGATATCTTTGTGACTTATATCCAAAACCATGAAAAAATCATTTTTTACATTAGTATTCATTCTTTCCACGTCGGTCGTTCTTCTGGGTCAAGGCTGGCGACCAGGTGAAATGGAGGTGGAAGTGTTCCTGCCTGATACCCACACCGGACAAAAAATTGCGGCATTGCATCTTAATGGCGAAATTTACGGCAACCGTGCCGTTTTGTATGTTACGCCGACAGAACTAGGAAAACTTTCCTTGCTGACAAACGATTTTCGGATTACACAAACTGATATGCAATCCTGGGCTGAATCCTTTCGTCTCGACAGAACAGCGTACCATACCTACGATGAGATTATTTCACTCGCCGATAGCCTGGTAACGGCTTTCCCCACAATTTGCCGGAAATACAGCTTTGGCACCAGTGTCCAAAACCGTCAGTTGGCCGCATTAAAAATCAGCGATAATGTTGCCAGCGATGAGAATGAGGCAGAAGTAATGTTTGATGGAGGGATACACGGCGACGAGATCGGAGCCTCGGAAAACGTGATCCGTTTTGCCCGTGACCTCTGTCTCGCTTATGGTAACGATGACGCAATAACGCAGCTTATTGATTCCCGTGAGATTTGGCTGTATTTAATGGTGAACCCCGACGGCAGAGTGAATATGGTTCGTTACAATGCAAATGGAATAGACATTAACCGTGACTGGCCTTTTATGTGGAACAGCGAAGGGGCGAGCACGGGTCCGGCATCACAACCTGAAACGAAAGCATTACGAAATTGCATTTATGATCATCAGTTTGTGATCCATACTACCTACCACAGCGGCACAGAATACATTTCATGCCCCTGGAGTTACCGTGCATCAGCACCCCCTGATCTGCCGGCTATTTTGTATCTGGCAGAGCGCTACGCCGAGACTTCCGGTTATCCCTCCATCCCTTTCGGGCAAGGAAATACCGGAATGTATCCTATCAATGGTAGCTCAAAAGATTTTAATTACGGTGCACTGGGCTCGGTAAGTTGGTCGATGGAAATTTCCGTTGATAAACAGCCTCCTGTAAGTCAATTGATGTATTACTACAATATTAATGTTCCGGCCATGCTGGCCATGATTGAATATAGTGGATACGGCATAGAGGGACTAATTACGGATGCTGAAACCGGAGCGCCTGTCGCGGCATCTGTGTTTATTGACCATTATTATCCTTGCTTTTCTGACCCTGAAGTGGGTGATTTTCATAAATATCTGCTTCCCGGAATTTACGAGGTAACAGTGAAAGCCAATGGTTACGAAGATGTTGTTATTTCAGGTGTGGAAGTGGTGGATTTAGCCGCTACAGTGCTTCCCGTAGCCATGATGGCGGATTCGGATCAGCTTTTTTGTACTAAAGTGACAGGCTCACATATCCCCGATAACAACACTGCCGATGAGGCCAATATTCCTGCAGTCATTGGCCAACCCGACAGCATTTCTTATTCGGTGGGGAAGGCCGGATGGATAACTTTCGATATTGGCCATACGATTCACGACCGCGAAGGCGATGAAATAATGATTTTTGAAGGGGATGAAACACCGGAAAGCTATTTTTTATCCGCAGGAAGTTCGATCGACGGTCCATGGATGAATCTGGGCACGGGAACAGGCACTTCAACCTTTAACCTGGGAGATGGAAACCTTACCGGGGCACGTTTTTTAAAAATCACTGACGACGGAGATGGTCAGGCGACAGCCCCGGATGCTGGATTCGATTTTGATGCTGCACAGGATATTTCCGCAAATTCTGAAATCTATCTGCTGCTTGCCTCTTTTACCCTGTCAGATGAAGGAGGCAACAACAATGGCCTTCCAGAACCCGGCGAAGAAATTACCGTATCGCTTTCTGTATTGAACAATGGAATTGCGGAAGCTTCAGCGGTGGAGGGAGATTTGATTTGTTTTCATCCGGAAGTTACGCTTACCGATCCGCAAGTTACTTTTGGCGATCTGGGACCCGGCGTTTCAGCAGAAAATACTTTTACATTGACGCTCGATGCCTCCATTCCCTTTGGTTCTCCTGTTGCACTGGCATTAACACTCACTTCCGGAACCTATTCCCGACAGGTGTTTTTCTCCTTTACTGCCGGAAACCAATCCGAAGATTTTGAATCCGGGGATTTTAACTCCTTACCCTGGGCGTTGGAAGGATCGGCTGACTGGAACATTGTCACACCGGGACTGTCCAGCGATTACTGTGCTGCTTCGGGAACAATTACTGACAACCAACAATCGGTACTGACGATTTCTGCTAATGTGCTTACTACGGGTACTATCACTTTCAACCGGAAGGTCTCTTCTGAATCAGGTTATGATTTTCTTAGCTTTTCGATTGATAATCAACTAATTGACCAATGGAGCGGTACTGTTGGATGGAGTGTAGTCAGCTATCCGGTTACGGCCGGAGTACATACCTTTAAATGGACATACGCAAAAGACATCTATATCAGCAACGGCAGTGATAAAGGATG
>RZYD01000308.1 GCA_009930445.1 Bacteroidia bacterium
AATTGTACGTATTTTTCGTCAAGGATTTTTTTGGTTTCAATATAAATTTCATCCTGGATAGCATCGCGGGCCGTTGAATAAATTTGTTCCGGGGTATAACGTCCGATAACACTTCGGGCCGAGGATCGCATGGCCGGGATTACCACCCTACGTAGATAATCGGTGCCAATGTTGCTGTGAAGCTTCGGCATATCACTTTCAATGGGTTCGTACCATGCAGAAATGTCGGCGGCTATCTCCAGGCCATTGCTTGAGAGTACGTTCATGGTTTCCGCAATCTCCTGCTGACGGGTTTCATAAATCACCATTTTGTTCCATGGGGCGATCACATGCAATCCTTCCCCATAAATTTTTTCCTGATCAACACCCCCCATGAAGGTTCGGAAGATAACGCCGCCATGACCAGCAGGGATCGTAGTGAACATTCGTCCGCTAAACGAGAGAATAAAAATTACTACTACCGCGATGATAACGATTCGGGTTACTTTTTTTTTGTTAAATTCAACATATTCAGCCATTACTGTTTGTTTAAGTGAGTAGTTTCAATTCAATGCTATTTTCAAGGCACAAGATACAACACTTTTTTGGAATACCAGCGCCCGGATAAACCGGCGATAACTCCCAGGGAAAAGCGGTCATTGTTGTGTTCCATTGTCCCTTTTAGCAGGTGCCACTGCATCCGCCGCAGTTTCCGTTACAGCCCATCCCTGCCGAATAGGTTCGTGTACCTCTGATTACCGGCATTCCTTGCTCTTTCCATGCTGCAATGCCTCCATCCAGGTTTGCCGTATGCTTAAAGCCCTGCCTGCTTAACAGATTGGCCACTTTGGTACTCCGGATGCCCTGGGTGCAGGCCACAACAATCGGTTTATCCCGGGGTATTTTGTCCAATCGTGCCATAATTACACCGATAGGATGGTATAGAATGGAAGGGTAGTTGCCAAATTTTTCCTGTGAAACTTCGTTTTCATCCCGCACATCGAGAAGCATTATCTCTGCTTCAAGCAGCGCAGCAAAGGTATCATACGGAGAAACATGCACTATTCCTTCGATATGAAATTGTTGATATTGGGGGGTCGGATAAGTATTCATCTTCTTTTTTATTGTTTACAGAGAATAACCCTATAATTTGATTTTTGTTGCCGGCAATTTATAGTCTTACGGTATTCGGCGGGTTTTATTTGTCCTGAACGTACGCATCACATTATTTTTTTATTTTTAGTTTGCGCAAGGGCTCGGTTGTCTTTTGAGCGATTGAAATTTTGGGTGGATCGGAAAACCGCGGGTGAAGAATCTTTTTTATGAGAAAAAGGGTTACCTTTGGGTACTACATTTGCGCTTATCTAAAGGTAATTATATAGAATCAGATTATATTTTTTTCTTGCAGTTAAAGAATAGCTATGCCTATACGAATTGCGTTGATTATTTCAGTATTATTTCAATTTACCGCTGCAATCATTGCCGTAACCCTTATCCGGAGAACGCGGACTAACGTGGCATGGGGATTAATCTCTGCTGCATATCTGCTAATGGCGTTGCGTCGTTTTCTGGAACTTATCCATTTTCAGGAACCGGTCGTCGTGATGCAGGAAGGACTGCTTCGCTCCTGGATTGGCGTGGCAATCTCTGTGCTGATGTTGCTAAGTACAATTTTTATTAAACGTATTTTTGACGTCCAGCGTCAGGTCGACAGCCTGCAAAAGGAGAACGAGGCCAAGGTGCTACAGGCCGTGATTCAAACGGAAGAGCGTGAACGTCAGCGTTTTGCTAAAGAATTGCACGATGGCCTCGGCCCATTGCTCTCTTCCATTAAAATGGCTTTCTCTGCGCTCACCCGGAAAATGCCTCCTGAGGAAGACCGTCATCTGATCGACAATACGTCAAAGTTAATTAATGAATCCATCGCCACGATCAAGGAAATATCCAATAACCTGATTCCCCAGGTGTTGATGCATTTTGGTTTTGTCAAAGCCGTCGGCCGCTTTATTGAAAACAGCGAGCATCCCGAAGGCCCGAATATTACTTTTTCTCCCGGAAACACCGAGGCCTCAATAAAAGAAAAAACTGCGCTGGTCCTTTACCGCGTCGTGTGTGAGTTAATCAGCAATGCCCTCAAACATGCCCATGCCACTCAGGTAAATATTGATGTAGCTCAGCAGGGAGATTTTATTCTTTTGGATTATTACGATAACGGACGTGGGTTAACCGAGGAGATGCTTGAGGAATCGGAGGGTATGGGGCTGCCTAATATTATTTCCCGTGTGAAATCGCTAAACGGAAGTATTCATTTTTCAGGGAATCCGATCGAGGGAACCACTATTACTATCCGGGTAATTAATGGATAAAGTACGCCAAATTGTATCATAATGCGAAAAGAAAACAAATTAGTCATTCATATTGTCGACGACCATCTTTTATTCAGAGAGGGCTTTCGGCTTATCCTTTCAGGGCTTCCCAATGTTATAAAAGTGGTGGATATGTCTTCGGGACAGGAATTTATAAACCAGCTCAGGGTGGAAGTTGCGGATATTGTCTTTATGGATATCAATATGCCAGCAATGGACGGAATAGAAACCACAAAGAACGCGCTGGCACTCGAACCGGATTTAAAAATTGTCGGGCTCTCGATGTATAGCGATCCGCTGTATTATAAACAAATGATTAAAGCCGGAGCGAGAGGTTTTTTGTTAAAAAATTCCGATATTGGAGAAGTGGAGCGCACCATTGCCGATGTCTTATCCGGGAAAAATTATATCGCACAGGAACTTGCGATGCAGTTGGTTTTCGATGGCTTCAGCAGCGAAAACGGAGAAACGCTCTCCGATCGTGAAAAAGAAGTATTATATCATATCTGTAAAGGGTTGCCTAATAACCAAATTGCAAAGATTCTCTCACTTAGCAAACGAACCGTTGATAAGCACCGTGAAAACCTGCTTTCAAAAACAGGTGCCGGAAATACCGCCCAGCTGGTCATGTACGCTATCAAACACGGAATAATAACCTTGTAATATTTAAAGCGTTTTTTTCTTTTTTTGTCGCCTTCGAAGCAATTCGTCTGCTTCTGTAAAATACGTCTATTGACGTAAGCTGATTTACGTCTTTTCGCTGTTTTTCGCTGTTATCCGTAGTGCTATTTTTGTGAAAAATCAAACCAATATGAAAAACCGGACTTTTATTTTGTTGCTGCTATTGCCCTTGCTTTTTGTGCGCTGTAATGGGCGACAATCACAGGAGAAAAAACAATCGGCAGTAAATATAAGTGGAGCCTTCGCACTCTATCCACTCACTGTGCGTTGGGCGGAGGCCTTTATGGAAGAAAACCCGGAGATACGTATCAATATTTCCGCCGGTGGGGCAGGGAAGGGGATGGCAGATGCTCTTTCC
>RZYD01000309.1 GCA_009930445.1 Bacteroidia bacterium
ATAAATTCGAATCAGGTAATGAGGCACAATATCCTGAAAATCTTCATCCTCCAAAAGGGTGACAAAACTCTTGTGGGCGGTTTCATAATTACCTTCCTCGTAGTTAATATGTGCATAATAGTAACGAGCTGGGGCGGTATACAGGCTTTGGCCTTCTTTAATCTCATAAAAAGTTGCTTTTGCTGTGGCAAGATCGCCGGTTTTCAGCGAACAATATCCGGATTTAAAGTAATATTCAGGCCGTTGATTTTTCTCCAGTTGAAAAACATTTATCTGTTCAAAGGCCTGCAGAGCGCCGCGATAATTTCGTTTATTATAGCGAACCCCTGCCAGGGCAAAAGTAGCCTGAGGAACGAGACTATGTTGTGGATACTGCACAATAAAGGAGTTAAGTTGATCCTCGGCATCGTTTCTGAAAAGTTGGGCAGCACACATGGCGCTGTAAAACGATGCCTCCGGGAGTAAGGTTATGGCTTCCTCCTCCATCCCAACCACCTGAAGAAACAAGGCTTCAGCGGAACTATATTTTTGATTTTCAAAAAGTTCCCGGGCTGAGCGGTAAAGCGATTCCGGGGTATTATAGCGTACAGTTTTCTGGGCATTACATGATAATCCGGCAAACAAGGCCACAATCAATACCAGAGCAGACAGGGATTTTATAGTCATAATAATTCTTGTAATTTCAACAAAACACTAAAATACGCATGATTTGCGAAAAGCCTCGCCGGCAATTATTTTTTTATCAACAGCATGTTGTTTAAGAACAAAACGACAGAATAACCAATTTCGTATAAAAAAAGGGATCAAGAACCTTGATCCCAAAACAGAGCAGATCGATAAGCGGGATTCTGTCATGTCCTGTCATTTATCTCGGATTACAGTCGCCTGCAACCTCATACGGCCTACCCCCCGGGCTTGGGCGAGCAGCCCTTATCCGCATCAGCGGAGCCCCGGTATACATGGCCTTTCACTCCATAAGGTTTACCCCGGATGCATGTCACCACACATCCGCGTGAGCTCTTACCTCACATTTTCACCCTTACCCCATGCGGGGCGGTTATTTTCTGTGGCACTGGCTGTTTTCGGCGTTACCCGAAACCTTCCTGTTAGGAAGTATGGTGCTCTGCAGTGTCCCGACTTTCCTCACCGGAAAAACCGGTGCGACAGGATAATCTGCTCCGCGGCAAAGGTACAGTGATTTAACGGCAGAAGCAAATAAAAAACAGCCGTTCCTTAATCCGGCAATTCCACTTCAAGGGCTCCATACCCATAGGTTTGGAAAGAGGCATTGCGGTATACAAAATCCGGAAAATTCCGTTTCAGATAGTCAATTATTGCATCACGTAAAACACCATTACCAATGCCATGAATAAAAATAACTTTCCGATAAGCCTTTGCAATGGCATTATCCAGCGAGCGATGAAAATATTCCATCTGAAAATGAAGAATTTCTGTATTGGTCATTGCACTGAAATCAGATTTTAATGCAGAAATATGGAGATCAACCTCAGCAATATCCTTCGCAATAGCATGTTTTTCGATCAATTCTCTTTTTCTGACAGGTTGGGAAACAACCATTTTTTTTTCGGGCGGCTCCGGTTGGTCTTTTTGTTCCGGTGTAACCGCTGCCTGATGAGCTATCTCTCCCAATAAAAACAAAAATGCACGTTGATTAAAAAAACCGACAGGCTGATAGTTATCTTCCTTATACAGGCGCACTCCCTGGATCCGAAAAGCGGCGGTGAGAGGAGAGAGCACCTGATCCTGATGACTTTTATAAAACAACGCCTGCACGATTCCGGCGCTCCAGTTATTTATTTCTTCCCGTGCGATATAATCCAGATGAATGCGTGTATAAGCATCCAGCACAGCATAATCCTTCCCGGCATACCCTACTTTTGATTCTTTTAAAAAAAGGCTAAAAAGAAGATCATAGCCCGAAAAATTAATCAGGTAAATATTGATTCCGCCGCTGATCAGGCTTTTCTGGTCATCGGGAACAAAAGCCAGATAAAGTCCTTTTCTCAGTCCCGGTTCCCCGGTGGAACTGATACTGTGCTTTCGTGAAGAAACAGCCCGTGATGGTCCGGTAGCCGGGGTGGGCGGTTGCTTTACAGGCGTCGGGGCGGTTCGCTTTTTCGGAGTATGCGGGAAATCGCTGACCTCCACCTGATAATGCGCACCAAAATAACGACCCGCTGGAGAATCATCTTCGATCCGAACCAAATCGCGGATCAGTGTAGGGATTTCAAATCCATCCTCAATGGCCACATTCACCATATCCGGGCTAACAATTTTACTAATAATTCCTCCGCCCTCCTGATTAAGGAATTTTACTTTATCTCCAACTACATATTTCATACTTCGATAATTTTAGATTTCTATAGTCCGATACGACTGAAAAGTGATAGCCTGATCAGCGGTGTATTGTAAGGTATTGAGACATCCCAGCCGGACTAACACAACGCAAAGATACCACAATCTCCGGGAGAAAGTTGAGAACAGTGAAATCAACACCCTATTAAAAAATAATTATCTTTGCATTATAAATAGGCAACAGCATGGTTTATCCTATGAAGCAGTTACTGGTATCACTAATTTGTATAATCTTGATTTTCAGTACATCATGTACTACCGAGAGCGACAAATACGGAAATATTTCCATTCGTTTTTCGCATGAAGTAAATGGTATACCCCTGGAAACAGATACACTAAAATATCAAAACGAAGCTGAAAATTATTTCTCGGTTTCGGAGCTAAAATACTTTATTTCCGATTTCGTACTGGTAAAATCCGACGGGTCTATAATCGAGGCTGGAGAGAAACCCATGACCCATTATGTGGATCATGAATTGCCGGAAACGATGATCTGGATGTTGCCCGACAGTATTCCTGCCGGGGTTTACAAATCCATCTCCTTCACTTTCGGACTGGATGAAGAGACCAACCATAACGGGCTTTTCACCACCCCTCCCGAGTACCTGATGCAAATGCCTGATGAGCAGGGAGGCGGTTATTATTATATGCAGATGAAAGGGAAGTATGCCAACATCATCGGGGTTAACGAAAACAATTATGAATTCTTTCTCGGCATTGGACAAATTCATCCTGCCCATGGATTTGGTGCAGACGAAACAACCTTTGTACATAATCACTTCACCATAAGCATCAACAACATCAGCTTTGAGCTCGATGCAAATGAAGAGGTAACCCTAAACCTTACGATGGAAATAGAAAACTGGCTACGCAATCCGCATACCTGGAATTTCTATACTACCGGCGGTCATATTGCCACTAACCAGGATGCACAAATCATGGCTAAAGAAAACGGAATAGATGTTTTCTCAGCACAGGTGGAAGAAATTCGGGATAC
>RZYD01000310.1 GCA_009930445.1 Bacteroidia bacterium
GTGGTCGCTGTTGGCGTAGAGTGCTTCCAGTACTTCTGCGGGAACGGAAGTGTT
This sequence comes from Bacteroidia bacterium, assembly GCA_009930445.1. GTDB lineage: Bacteria > Bacteroidota > Bacteroidia > Bacteroidales > BM520 > BM520. Next base: position 55 of record RZYD01000310.1, read on the forward strand.
CGTCGGGGCATCGGTGATACTTTTGTTGAAATGGTTGCTGTCGTTCCCCACGGCGGTATAACTTCCTTCCACATATTCAACGCCATGCAGGCCATCGTTGATGCTTTTATTAATAAAGATAAAATCGAAGCGGTCGTCGAGCCCGCCACTGGCAGCACAACCGGAGTAATCGGCATGGGTCGATTGGGTATGAACGCCAGCATAATAGGAGGAGTTATTCCAATCTCCCATTTTATCGATCGGATCATAAAAACGCACCAACGGATCAGGGTGGTTAACCAGGTTGGTAACAGCAGTTTCGTCGTCGGAATACACGTTCATATCTCCGCTGAAGAGTATGCCTCCTGAAATTTCATTCCATTCCAGATAATTCATCAGGTTTTCAGTCATGGTGGCCCTGACTTGGGCATCGGAACCTCCTGAGCCGGCTTTCAAATGGCCTGTAATACAAGTTAGAAAAGTAGTATCTCCCGTTTTAAGGCCTTCATTTATAGCATATAATGTATAAATATTGATATCACGCAAAATGCTTTGCGCTACGGACTGGCTTGCCAGTTCCAGTTTATCCTGGTTATAAAAAAAGAGGTTAATAATTTCGCTGTTGGCATAATTGGAAATATCAGCCCGTTTGTAAGCAACGCCGTAAGTATTGGAATTCAGCACCTGATTGAGCAGTCGTGTGGCATTGGCACTGTTTCTGCCAACTTCATTCACGGCAAGGATATCGGGTTGAATATGGTTAAGAATTGTTTTCAGGTATTGGTCTTTGGCATCCTGATTATTATTCGATGCGGTGCAATAGCTGGTAAAATTGCCGTAATTCAGCAGGTTATACTGCATATATGTAACGGTTTGTTGTGCAGCCGTTGCAAGACCTGCCACAAGAAGAAGGATCAACAGAATATTTTTCATAGGCATCTAAGCGCAAATTGGCGCAAAGGTACTTTATTTGTGGACATTACGGATAAAGTTTTCCACTTCAGGCACGCCACCCTGATAAACCAAGTAGCCGTTATAGGGTTCCCGTTCTGTAATTTCGTCATTAACGGGTGTCAGCATAAGCCGTTTTACCTCTTCGGGGTCGTCGGTCTGGCCCAATACCCAGCCCAGTTTAATATAAGCCACTTCCGGAAGCATATTTCCGGCGGGGATAATTCCTTTGGCCATCATATCGCGGCCGGTGTCGTAAACGAACATGTGCACATAACCCCAGAGGGTTTGCAGGGTCATAAACATATGAACGCCTTTTTTTTGCGCGCGTTCAATGGCCGGATAGAGTTCTTTATTCACATGGCCAAGTCCTGTGCCGATGAAAACGATTCCTTTATAGCCCGCTTCCACCATCGCATCGAGAATGTCGGGTTTCATCCCTGGATAATAATAGAGCATGGTCACCTTATCCGAAAAATAGGGAAGTATTTTTACCTCTTTGTCTTTGCGGCGGGGTTTATATTCTTTTTTAATCGGAGTAACGCCTTTTCGCGTTACCATCGCGAGGGGTGTATCTCCGATCGTGCGGAATGTTGAGCGGTAGGACGAGTGCATTTTTCTTACGCGGGTTCCTTTGTGCAACAGGCCATATTCGTCGGAAGTAGGGCCAAACATACAAACCATTACCTCAGCGATATCGCTGTGACCTGCCGTGGTCATGGCATGCATCAGGTTCAGTGCAGCATCGGAGCTTGGCCGGTCGGAAGAGCGCTGTGAGCCTACCAGTACAATAGGTACCGGGGAATTCTGAACCATAAAGGTAAGGGCGGCTCCGGTATGATGCAATGTGTCGGTACCATGCCCAATAACAATACCATCGATTCCTTTTTCGATCTCTTTTCCAATGGCTTTCGCCAGGGCGATATACTGGGAAGGCCCCATGTTTTCACTAAAAACCGCAAAAACTTTTTCGGTGTCCAGGTTACAGATATCCGCTAGTTCGGGCACAGCGCCATAAAGTTCGCCGGGAGAGAACGCCGGAATCACTGCCCCTGTGCGATAATCCAGCCGCGAAGCAATGGTCCCTCCCGTACCAAATAATTTTACCTTCGGCAAGCCCTCGGTATACGGAAATTCTTTCTCCGGAATTTTATAATTGGCTTTCTTATATCCCGTTTCAGCCATATCCGTGATAGTTTCAATATCAATCCCGATATTATATCCGGTTTCGATTTTTAAAACAATATGCTGGTCGTCATCGTTTTCTGAACGGGGCAATACGGTTCCTTTAAATAGTCCCCGCGTTGTCTGTACTTCAGCTTGTCCCCAGACTCTTGTATTATACTTTTTCAGCACTTCCAGTGCTTTGCCTTTATATCCCTGAAATATATCGTTGCCCATAATACTTTTTTTTCCTGATTATTGTTTTTCGATTTCCCGGCGTAATTCTGAAAGCTCCATGTTGCCCAGAGCCACTCTGTGCATTTGCCCCATAATCCAGTTCACTTCGCAGTATTTCTCGTTTTTTATCTTCACTTTGGCGAATTTTTCTTTGAAAAAAGGAATCTGGCCTATCAAATCTGCTTTTGATACCGGTTTGAAATTTATTACAGTAAGTACAGATTCAAAGTCCATCAGCGGGTGTTCGTATACTACGGGCATCATTAGTTTAGCTATCTCAAGGGCGATTTTTTTCTCCTTTAGAAAGCTAAAAAGGTTAAATACTTGTGCGTAGTTAAACGGTTTTTTTGTTGTGTAATGCCCTTCAATGTATTTTAGCTTTTGCCCCAGAAAAATCCCGGTAAACCTGGGATCGATTTTAAGCGCGGAGTGTATTTTATCAATAAGCGGAAAGAGGTTATTTCTAAAAATATAGGTAAAAGTATCTTCCGGAATGTTCCATTCCGTCATTTGGTTGTAGCGTTCATAGATATCGCTGGGGATGGACTTGCGGAGTCGTTCGATATAAGCATTTTCGAGGGGTATCGGGGCCGAATCGGTGTCGGGATACATGCGGTCGGCGCCCGGGAGAACCCGTTCAAATAGGGTCGTGCAATCGCTGAGGTATTTTCTTGTCTCTTTCGGAACCCCGTCGAAAGCCATCAGGCAGCGTTCTTCGATAGTTTCGATGGCCGTTTTGACATCCGCTTCGGGAGCCCAGAACAGAAGCTGTGCATCTTTTTCCGTAGCCCCTATGAGTTCACGGATACGCTGAAAAACCTCTTCCTCAACATAAGGCTTTATAGCTTCTGAGTGGGTCATGTTTGGGTGTTCGATGCAGGCGATAACCTTTAACCGGTCGGCAATTTCGTGGGCAAACATTTTTCCGGGTTGCGTAAAATGTGATAAAATCCCTTTAAAGCCCGGGAGGTTTACG
>RZYD01000311.1 GCA_009930445.1 Bacteroidia bacterium
CGAGTATTCCGTATCGAAATTTCACCAACAACGACCTGCCGGATTGCGAAGGCTATTATGCGTCGGTTTTATATGCGTTTTTCTCTTCATTGAATGCGAATATTGTTCCCGAGGACGTCACGAATCATGGTCAGGTGGATTTGACGGTGAAAATGGGTGGTTTTGTCTATGTGATGGAAATCAAAGTGATCGATGGGGATGACAGTGAGGGAAATCCGGCATTGGAGCAGATTCAGCAACGTGGTTATGCAGAAAAATATCGGGGCGAGACGGGGACGCGTGTGTTTGAGGTCGGTTTGGTGTTTGGTAGGAAGAATCGAAATCTTCTTAAGGCTGATTGGGATGAAAAGGATGTTCTACAACCGCTTCGCTAGAGGAAGTCAGAGGGGTACAGAGGAAGAGTGTTTAAGTTTGACGTATTAAGTATTAAGTCTGAGGACAGGTGGTAGAGAGAATATTACTCTCTATTCCTCGGTCAAGTTTGCTCTAGTGAACGAAATGAACGGTTGTGAAAAAATATTCAACCACCCGTTCCCGGTGGTCACTGAAGTACACAGAGAATAGGCCAGGAATTGAGCTCCGAGTGTGCCTTCTAGCGTAGCGTGTGGTGTATGTGTGTGAATGGTTCGTAGTTCTTTGTTCTAGGTTTATTGTTTCCACGTGACGGAATTTCTGCCACAAAAACACACGGATTACAAAAAAGAGATGGGAAAGATGAAAGCGAATACAAAAAGCATTAAACCCGTTCCGGCAATCGCAGTGCAATATGTGTATGAAGTGAGAAAAAGACTGGGAGCTCATGTGCGCGAGGTTATATTATTTGGATCGCAGGCTCGTGGCGATGCTACAGATGCTTCTGACTATGATTTTGTTGTGATTGTTGATGAAAAGTCACGGCAACTGCGCGATACCGTTACCGATGCAGGAACGACGGTTCTGAATACGACAGATCGTCTGTGTGCCTCGCTGGTTTATGGAGAAGATCAATGGCACCGAGTTCTGTCCACTCCGCTTGGCTGGAATATTTCACGTGAGGGCGTTGAGCTATGACCCAACAAGCCGTTACACATGATATTCTGGAAAAAATGATACCGTGGATGCAGAGACTGGAACGGAAAATGTTAATGATGCCAAGTCCATTGTTGATGCCTGCGAAGCGTACTTACGGGGATTGAGTGATTATTTTTTAGGAAAACCGTCGGTCTAAAGTCTATGGTCTCCAGTCTTGAGGTATGCGGAAGTCGTCCTCCATGCCCTCCCGCGACCTGTCCGCCGTAGCTTCAGCGGAGGAGGAAGCGGGTGTGAAAAAGAATATAAACATAAATTTAAAAAGCCATTATTATCGTCTTCGACGAGAACAGGATCAAAGAACGTTTAAGCAAGCAATAAAAGGAGGTCTTTATGACTATGGTAATGGTTCGTGATTTTCGCGAAAAAATGGAAAATGAATTAACCAAAGTGACCACGCAACATGACGTATTGCATGTTCTGCGTCCGACGGGTGACAATGTTGTGGTTATGGCTGAGCAGGATTGGAAGGCTATAGAGGAAACGATCTATTTGAATCAGATTCCCGGGATGGTGAACAGCATTCAGCAGGCAGCTACTGAACCCGTTGAAGAAGGGATAGAACTCAATGAGTTGGAATGGTGACTTGGCGGATCGTCCTTTCGCGAAAAGCAGCAAAAGACGCCAAGAAACTTAGTCGTGCGGGTTTACGCTCACAAGCGGAAAAACTGTTTGAGATCCTCGTTGCGGACCCTTATGCATCGTATCCTTCTTATGAAAAACTGGTTGGTAATTTGAGTGGCTATTACTCCAGGCGCATCAATATACAACATCGGCTGGTCTATTCCGTTGATGAAGAGCAACGACTGGTGCATGTCTTACGGATGTGGTCACATTATGAATGAATAGAAATGAACGAAGCTTTTCAGAAATAGAGCTCTCTGTGCTCTCCAGCGAAGCGAGTGGTAGAAAACCTCTTTGTAGCCAATCGCAACGTTTCCGTGCAGTTAACAACAAACCAAGAACCAAGAACAACGAACCACAAACAAAATATTCAACCACTCGTTCTCCCACATGTGCGGGATCACTGGAGTTCACGGAGGACGCGGAGAGGGAGCCCGAAAATTGATTTTTCCAACCATTGGAAAAAGCTTCAACCATTGGAAGTCCGGAGCCGGACGGGCGTAAAAAAGTTCCAACCATTGGAAAAAATAGAGTGCCTTCTTCCAACCATTGGAAAATTGAAAATAGCAGATAAAAGTGGCAGAATACCCGATACGTGCAGAATAATGGCTGGCATATTGTTTAACAACGAACCACTGATTCAAGAATCAGTAGCCATGCCCAACGACATCGCCATACGAGTAGAAAATTTAGGTAAAATTTATCGTTTATTGATATGCTGGTGAAAAGGTATTTTCGCAGGATGAAAAGGTAACAAGGAGTGAAGTATGAGTGAAGTAATGGTTGATTTGCAAATAGAGCATTTGCCGGAAGGATACTATTTAGCAACAAGTGATTCACTGCCGGGACTCATTGCACAAGGTCGCACAGTGGAAGAAACAGTAGAAATTGCGCGAGATGTGGCGAGAAAACTGATCGAATCAATTAAGGAACATGGGGATCCCTTGCCGGAATCTGTTAGACCGGTACAGGAACGGTTTAATGTGCTTGCTCCCGTTGGAGTTTAACCATGGGACGTTTGAGCGGATTCAATTACAGAAAAATAGTGAAGAAACTACGTAAGGCGGGTTTTGTGTTTGATCGGTCAGCGCGTGGAAGTCATGAAATATGGTACCATGAACGAACAAAGCACAGAACTACTGTACCAAATCATCCCGGTGATATACCGGAGGGAACCTTGAACGCGATCATTAAACAAGCGGGCATTACAGCAGATGAATTTCTGGATCTGTAAGAAGTGCATGATCTCTACGTCCTTCGTGCCCTCCAGCGAAGCGTGTGGTGGGAAAGAAATTAACCACCCGTTCCCGTTGATCACTGGAGTACACGGAGAGCACGGAGGCCGAGCCAGAAAACTGATTTTTCAGCCATTGGACAAAGTTCCAACCATTGGAAGTCCGGAGCCGGACGGGCATAAAAAAGTTCCAATGTCTGGAACTTTTTGAAAGAAGCCGCTTACAGCCAATTACATTAATGTTTTGTATCGGATGATGCCCCCCCCCCGATATGCGCTCTCTATTCCTCGGTCAAGTTTGCTCTAGTGAATGAAATGAACGGTTGTGAAAAAATCTTCTACAACCGCTTCGCTAGAGGAAGTCAGAGGGGTGCAGAGGAAGAGTGTTTAAGTTTGACGTATTAAGTATTAAGTCTGAGGACAGGTGGTAGA
>RZYD01000312.1 GCA_009930445.1 Bacteroidia bacterium
TATTCTCCAAACCTGATAAATATCTTTTACTTTAGCACCGCAATAAAAACCCATACCATGAAAAGAATTTTAGTGCTGGGAGCAGGGCTTTCAGCTTCCACAATGATCAAGTATTTTCTCGACCATGCACAGGAATACGATTGGTTTGTTGAAGTGGGCGACCGGGATCAGGCGCTCGCCGATCAGAAAGTAGCCGGGCATCCCCGAAGTTCAACCTTCGCCTTTGATATTTGTAATCAATCGGTGTTAACGGAAAAAATTGATGCTGCGGCTGTAGTGGTTAGTTTTTTGCCCGCTCGTTTTCATCCGGTTGTGGCCGGAATGTGTGTAGTACAAAAAACGCCAATGGTTACGGCATCGTATGTGTCGAAAGAAATGCGGGCACTCGATGCAGCCGCAAAAGAAGCAGGGATTGCCATGCTGAATGAATTGGGCGTAGACCCGGGAATTGACCATATGTCGGCAATGCGTGTGATCGATCGTATTCGCGAACAAGGCGGTAAAATCGAAGGTTTTTATTCCAGTACCGGCGGACTGTTGGCCCCTGAATCCGATAATAATCCCTGGAATTATAAATTTACCTGGAACCCACGAAATGTCGTGCTGGCTGGTCAGGGAACCGCTAAATTTATCCGTAACGGGAAATATAAGTATATTCCTTACACCAAGCTTTTTGACCGGCTCATGGCTACCAGTGTGCCGGGTGTCGGAGATTTTGAAATTTACCCTAACCGTGATTCGCTGAGTTACCGACAAACTTATAACCTTTGCGACATCCCTACCATGTTCCGCGGTACCATGCGTCGCCCTGGATTTTGTGAAGCCTGGAATGTGTTTGTACAACTGGGAATGACCGATGATACATATTTGGTTGAAAATGCTGACAAAATGACGTGGCGCCAGTTTACCAATATGTTTTTGCGGTATGATCCGGAGGCCACTGTGGAGGAAAAACTAGCCAAATACCTTGCGTTGGAACCGGAAGGAAATATTATGAAAAAGCTGAAATGGCTGGGTATCTTTGACGAAAAAGCCCTCGGCGTAACCGAAGCTACACCTGCGCAGATTCTTCAACACCTGCTGGAAGAAAAATGGAAATTTGGTCCGCATGATAAGGACATGATTGTTATGCAACACCGCTTTATCTATTCCCTTAAAGGGAAGAAAAAAGAGATTGTATCTTCGATGGTAGTAATCGGAAATGATCATATCCATACCGCCATGGCCATTACTGTAGGTTCTCCGGTGGCCATCGCCACGAAGCTGTTATTGAATGGTACCATCAAAGTTACCGGGGTACATGTTCCGGTGGTCAAAGAGCTTTATCGCCCAATTCTGGATGAACTTGCGCCTTTGGGAATTCGGTTTATCGAAGAAGAACGGGATTATTTAGGGTAGGAATGGTTTTTGATACAGGGGCTGGAATTTTTATTACATAACGTCTTTCTTACGCACTAGCAACAACGTTTATGGGAAAATATGGAAAATGGATAGGGGGAGGCCTGGGATGGGTTCTTGGCGGCCCTATTGGTGCACTCCTTGGATTTGCATTCGGCTCTGTTGTCGACGGGATGCAAAGTGGAACCTATGCTGCACAACACAGCGGCTCAGGCACCCACCCCGGCCCAACTTCTGGTGGCGATTTTGCCGTTAGTCTGGTGGTCCTTTCTGCGGCAATTATGAAAGCCGATGGGAAAGTGGTCAAATCAGAACTCGATTACGTTAAAAGCTTTTTTATTAAGCAGTTTGGAATTAATAAAGCGGAACAGTATATTCTTTTGCTTCGTGACGTACTGCAACAGGAAATTAACCTTTATGAGGTTTGTGCTCAGGTGCGGACGAATATGGATTATTCCGGCCGGTTGCAACTTCTGCACTACCTGTTCGGTATCGCCCTCTCCGATGGCGCAGGTCATCAAAAGGAAATCGATGCCATTGAAATTGCCGCTCAGTATCTGGGCATCAGTGCTGCGGAGTTTCGCTCTCTGAAAGCTATGTTCGTAAAAGACGCAACTTCAGCATATAAAATCCTTGAAATCGAACCCACCGCGTCCGACGATGAGGTAAAAAAAGCCTACCGAAAAATGGCTGTAAAATACCACCCTGATAAGGTAAGCCATCTGGGAGAAGAGGTACAACATGCCGCTAAGGAAAAATTCCAGCAACTTAATCAGGCTTATGAAAGCATAAAAAAGGAACGCGGTCTCGTTTAATCGTTTTTCCGTGTATTCCTTCTTTGTATAAATACGCCTTTTACTTTCTGATAATCAATATAATAAAGAATTTTTAGGGATACACTGTTGGTCGCTTCTTCGGCCAGGGTGTTTCGCAAGCGGGTGAAGTATTGGGTTTCATCTCCTGCCCCCTGTGTGTAAATGGCATTCTTCCAGACCAGTGACAATGAACTGGCCGGGGCAAAAAACCAGTTATACGCCAGGTCGATGGTAAAAGCATTGAAGCTGAAGTCATGAATGCCAGAATATTCTGACGGTTTCAGCGTGCCATCGGTTTGTAAACGGTAAAATTTGTGGTATAATCCGGTGATGGCATAATGCCTTGCCTTTATTGTGATCCCTGAATGGGCAGTGAAGATATATTGCCCTGACAACTGGTTCTCAAAAGTGGTTACATCCCGCGATCCGAAGAGAATTTCGTTTTGCCCTGCGTTCTTTCGCGTTGTAGCGTAGCCGTAATCGTTATGCGCTTTGTGGTATTGAAATTCCATTTCCACAAATGCATGGTTGGATAAACGGTAGCGTGGCCCTATACTTATCTGATACGCCGTATGTTGAGTTTCGGGTATCCTTAGGATAAAGAATCGTGTGTCCACCACGAAGGTCTTTCTATAGTCGGGTGAGTACCAGATGCTGGCTTCATAACCTGATGGTTTGTGATAAAAATAGCCAGAAGTCCGGGGTTCATAAAAATCATTAACTCCCAGCGGTGATAGTGTTATTTCACTTCCGACGCTCAAATGATTTTTGTTAAGCAGATGATGGGAAAGGGTGATATAAAAATCCTGAAATTTGTGGTCTTCAAAGCGTTCCGCATACAGGATATACAGTTTTGTTGTACTGTTCAGGATCTGATTTTTGGGTTGGAGCCGGTGCAAATATACCGATCCGTAGTACCCGGTTTCGTTGTTGTTGTTCAGATAGCCCATGGCGTTGGGGTTGTATTGTGCTGAATGTGACCAGGTTCCGGCATCGTACCTGATTTTTCCTTTGATTTTAGCCATCGACAGGTTGTATGATAGCCCGTGGTTGTTTTTTTCTTCCGGATGAAGCTGTGAGCTTACTTTAACATTTCCTACCAGGGTGTGGCTGTTAGAAGCGTTTTTGAATTCCCAGTCGGTTCC
>RZYD01000029.1 GCA_009930445.1 Bacteroidia bacterium
TGTTCAAAGTATTCTGAAAGGTTGAGGAGTTCCAACATTTCTTGTTTTGTAAAATCGGTAATGGATACCAGGCTTCTTTTTTTCATCTGTAATCATTTTGTTTGCAACGATTCCTTTTTCTTGCCTGGGGTTTCATTACAACCTGGCGTTTGGAGCAAAAGGTTCGTGTTTGGTATTCTTCTATTATCCGTTGTATTTTTAAGTATTTCATGCGGTTAAGGCATAAAAAAAGGGCGACTGAATTGTCGCCCAATTAATTACTATTTAAGATTGTGTTTTTTTACAAAATCTTTCAGGATTCCATCGAGTGTTGGCTCACCAATTTCCTGCAAATCGTAATATACGCGGGTATTGGGTTTATTGATATTAATAATGCGGTTCAGGTCGATGGGTGTTCCAATAATCACTGAATCACAGTCGGTATTGTTGATTGTAGTTTCCAGATCTTTAAGTTGCTGGTCGCTGTAGCCCATAGCCGGAAGGATTGTACCGATGTTGGGATAGATCCGGAAGGTTTCGGAAAGTTTTCCAACGGTATAAGGGCGTGGGTCGACTTCTTCGGCACAGCCAAACTTGCGGGCTGCAACGGTACCGGCGCCAATTTTCATTTCTCCGTGGGTAAGTGTCGGGCCGTCTTCGACGATCAGGCAACGTTTTCCTGAAATCAGTTCAGGTTTGTCGACTTTTATGGGAGAAGCCCCATCGACCACGATTGCTTTCGGGTTTACTTTGGCAATACTTTCGCGGACGGTTTGAATGCCTTCGGGAGAAGCGGTATCCATTTTATTAATCACGATGGCATCGGCAAGGCGCATGTTGACTTCCCCGGGGTAGTAGCGTAATTCGTTACCTGGACGGTGGGGGTCGGCCACTGTAATGGTGAGGTCGGGTTTATAGAAGGAGAAGTCGTTGTTTCCTCCATCCCAGAGTACGACATCACATCCGTCGGGATCTTTTTCTGCTGCGCGAAGAATGGCTTCATAATCGACCCCGGCGTAGATTACGTTACCGCGCACAACGTGGGGTTCATATTCTTCCATTTCTTCAACAGTACATTCATGTTTTTTCAGGTCTTCGACGGTAGCAAAGCGTTGTACTGCTTGTTTTGCCAAATCTCCATAAGGCATTGGGTGACGAATGGCCACAACTTTAAGGCCTTCTTCCATCAGGTATTCAATAACTTTCCGTGAGGTCTGTGATTTTCCGCATCCTGTACGAGTGGCCACGACGGCAATAACCGGTTTAGTTGATTTTACCATGGTTTCTCCCGGTCCCAGAAGGATAAAATTGGCTCCTGCTGCATTTACTACTGAGCTAATATTCATTACTCTTTCGTAAGGAACATCGCTATAGGAGAAAACACAATCCAGGATATTTTTTTCCTTGATCAGGGAAGGAAGGTCTTCTTCTGCTACAATCGGAATTCCCTCAGGATACAAGGCTTCACCTGCCAATACTGCAGGATAGGCTCTTCCATCGATATCCGGAATCTGAGCAGCAGTGAATGCGACAACATTGTAGTTTTCATTTCCGCGGAAGTAGGTGTTGAAGTTGTGAAAATCTCTTCCAGCAGCTCCAATTATAACTACATTTCTTTTCATAAATTTACCTTTTTTAGGGTATTTGTTCGACAATTTTTTCTAGTTGCAAATTTATAAGATTATCTCATTCCACAATCGTTTGCGCTTATTTTTTTGTCATTAAGTTATTAACGTGCAATTCTGACAGGCTTTTTTTGCCTCTGATCTCTTATGATTCTTATTATCTTTGCACGGTTAAATATTAAATGATACTATTCCATGACGCGACCTGAAAAATTGCTTTTTCAAAATACAATTGCTGCGGTACAGGCGTTGTACCATACTACTCCCGATGATTCAATGGTTAGTGTTCAGCGCACCCGTACTGATTTTGAGGGCGATTACACGCTGGTGCTGTTTCCGCTTTTGCGCATCAGTAAAAAAAGTCCGGAAGATACAGCCGCTGAAATTGGGAACTGGCTTATCACGCACCGGGAAGAATGGGAAACCTTTCAGGTAGTTAAAGGGTTTTTAAATCTTAAACTTACAACTGCGTACTGGAAGCATTTTCTTCAGGCCGCGTTGGACGAAAGGGATTATGGCGTTATTCCTATAAAAAAGGAAGCGCCTGTGGTTGTGGAGTATTCTTCCCCTAATACCAATAAGCCCCTTCATCTGGGCCATATTCGAAATAATTTTTTAGGTGAGGCAATTTGTAATATATTGGCTGCTAATGGATTCCCTGTTGTTCGTGTTAATTTGGTAAACGATCGGGGTATTCATATCTGCAAATCGATGGTAGCCTGGTTAAAGTTTGGTAATGGGGAAACACCGGAGTCTAGCGGCATGAAAGGCGATCACTTGATCGGAAAGTATTATGTGTTATTTGATCAGGTATGGAAAAAAGAGGTGGCTGGCCTTGTGGCTCAGGGCCTTTCTGATGAGGTGGCCAGGGAAGAGGCTCCTTTGATGGTTGAAGCGCGTGAAATGCTTCGTAAGTGGGAGCAGGGTGATCGGGTGGTTCGCGATTTATGGTTGAGGATGAATGAATGGGTATACGAGGGTTTTGCGCTTACCTATCAACGAATGGGCGTTCATTTTGATAAAACGTATTACGAGTCAGAAACATACCTTTTAGGTAAGGATTTGGTGCTGAAAGGATTGGAAGAGAAAAAGCTGGTTCGTAAATCGGATTCAAGTGTTTGGGCTGATTTATCTGATGAAGGCCTGGACGAGAAGATTCTCCTTCGTTCCGACGGTACATCGGTTTATATGACGCAGGATCTTGGTACTGCCAATTTGCGTTTTCTTGATTATGGCCCTCAGAAAATGGTTTATGTGGTGGGAAACGAGCAGAATTATCATTTTGACGTTCTCCAAAGGATTCTTCATAAGTTAGGATATGACTGGGCCAGCCGGATTTTTCATCTTTCTTACGGGATGGTCGAGCTTCCTCAGGGCAAAATGAAATCCCGGGAGGGTACGGTTGTGGATGCCGATGATTTGATGGATGCCATGTATGAAACTTCCCGGCAAATGAGCGAAGCGCTGGGTAAAGTAAAAGCGGGTGACCAAGGGGCTGAAGCACTGTTTTCTCTGGTTAGTCTGGGTGCACTTAAATATTTTATTCTTAAAGTGGATCCGAAGAAAAAAATGCTTTTTAATCCGGAAGAGTCCATTGATTTTAATGGTAATACCGGGCCTTTCATACAATATACTTATGCCCGGATCCGTTCGCTGCTGCGAAAAGCAGAAAATCAGGGCAAACGGATTAGCCTGAATGGCGACGAAGATTTTGCCGTTTTGAATCAAGCGGAAATGGCGATTTTGAAGGCCTTGCATGAATATCCTGAAATTGTAAGGGCTGCCGGTGAAGGATTAAGTCCGGCGATGATTGCGAATTACGCATACGATTTGGCGAAAGCCTTCAATGGGTTTTATCAGGAAGTTCCGGTATTAAAAGAAGAGGATGAAAATAAGGCGGCAATCCGGCTTTCGCTGGTGCTGATGACCGGCAGGGTTATTCAGCGTGCTATGGCGCTGCTGGGTATTGCAGTTCCGGAGCGGATGTAGGCCGACTCTTTTATATTATGGATCAATCATTCGAGAGATTTTCAAAAACCCCCTGATGCGTTGAAAAAATTCTGCATGAAAATCGTTATTTCTTCAACTGTTTTTTATATGCGTCCCAGTCCTCAACCGGAACCCGGGCAACGCCACTTTCACAGGCTGCTTTCGCTACGGCATAGGATTCAAATTCATTCAGACGGGGATCAAAAGGTTTGGGGATGATATAGTCGCGTCCAAATTTCAGTGTTTCAAGGCCATAGGCATCAAGTACATCTTGGGTTACGGGCTCTTTTGCCAATGCTGCCAGTGCTTTCGCTGCTGCCAGTTTCATTTCTTCGTTAATATTGGTAGCACGCACATCCAGCGCTCCCCGGAAGATAAACGGAAAGCCCAGTACATTATTTACCTGATTGGGGTAATCTGACCGCCCGGTAGCCATAAGAATATCGTCTCTTGTTGCCAGCGCTTCTTCAGGGGAAATTTCAGGGGTAGGGTTAGCCAGCGCAAAGACAATGGGGTTGTCGGCCATTTTTTTGAGGTATTCAGGCTTCAGGGCACCGGCAACCGATAGGCCCAGAAACATATCAGCACCATCAATGGCTTCTTCCAGGGTATGTACATTTCGGTGGGTGACAAATTGTGCTTTGTATTTGTTCAGGTCGGTCCGGTTTTTATGAAGGACGCCTTTACTGTCGAGCATAAGAATATTTTCCTGTGCGACGCCGAGAGCGATGTAGAGTTTGGCACAGGAAAAGGCTGCAGCACCGGCACCGTTTACCACGATTTTAATTTGGCTTAATTCTTTTCCTACAATTTCTGCCGCATTCAATAAAGCAGCCGAGGTAATGATAGCTGTACCATGCTGGTCGTCGTGCATCACGGGAATATCAAGGATTTCCTTGAGTTTTTCTTCAATATAGAAACATTCCGGAGCTTTGATGTCTTCCAGGTTAATGCCTCCGAATGTGGGTGCCATGGCTTTGATGATGGCAACTAATTTTTCGGGGTCTTTCTCGTCCAGTTCGATATCGAAGACGTCGATATCGGCAAAGGCTTTAAAGAGCAATCCTTTGCCTTCCATCACGGGTTTTCCTGCAAGTGTACCGATATCACCAAGTCCCAGAACTGCAGTTCCATTGGAGATTACTGCCACAAGGTTTCCTTTTCCCGTATAGGTATAGGCCTCAAGGGGATTTTTTTGTATTTCGAGGCACGGGGCAGCCACTCCCGGCGTATAGGCCATAGCGAGGTCATGTTGTGTTTTACTGGGTTTCGATGGGATCACTTCGAGTTTTCCCGGTCGGCCCTGGGCATGGTAGCGAAGTGCTTCAGCGCTGATATCTTTCATTATATGAGGTGTTTCCGGTGTAGTAATCGTTTCATATTTTCCTGTAATTCGCGGGCGTTTTCAGCAGCTTTTTCTGCAAAGTCCTTCCCATTGCTGGCGAAAATGATTCCACGCGACGAATTGACAAGGATTCCGCATTGGGCATTCATTCCGAATTCAGCCACTTGTTCCAGGCTGCCTCCCTGAGCCCCGACGCCTGGAACCAGCAAGAAGTGTCCGGGTACAATCTGGCGTATTCCGGTGAGCATTTCTGCTTTTGTTGCACCGACCACAAACATCATGTTATCTTCATTCCCCCCCCACTGGAAGCTGGTGGCAAGTACTTGTTCGAAGAGTTTTTTGATCCTTGGCCGCTTGGTTCGTATGCCCATTTTATCCATCATCGCCGAAAATTGTGGCTGGAGATACTGGAAATCGTATGCTCCCGGGTTGGAGGTAAGTGCGAGCAGGATTACCCATTTCCCTTCAAAATCAAGAAAGGGAGTTACGGAGTCTTCCCCCATGTAGGGCGCGACGGTAAGTGCATCCACATCCATTTGGCGAAAAAATGCATTGGCATATTGTTTTGAGGTATTTCCAATATCCCCGCGTTTTGCATCGGCGATTGTAAACACTTCATGACGAAATTGTTTGAGATAATCAAAAGTACGTTCCAGGCTCATCCATCCTTTTGAACCGCGGCTTTCATAGAAAGCGGTATTGGGTTTATAAGCAATCGTATATTGGAGTGTAGCATCGATAATCTGTTTGTTAAATTCAAAGACCGGATCCTCGTTTTCCAGCAAGTGCCGGGGAATTTTGTGGATGTCGGAGTCGAGCCCGACACATAAAAATGATGCTTTTTGCCGGATCAGTTCAAATAATTCGTTTCTGTTCATAGCCAGAGTTGTTGTATGCATCGTTTTGTGTTATTCACTTATTGATCCTTTCAGTCGTTCTGCATTTTCGGCAATTTGGAGTTTGTCGATAAATTCCTGAATATCACCGTCTAATACCATGGGGAGGTTATATACTGAAAAGTTAATCCGGTGATCGGTTACGCGGCCCTGGGGATAATTGTAGGTTCTGATTTTTGCCGATCGGTCGCCAGAGGAGACCATGGTTTTTCTTTTGGAGGAAATATCGTCGAGGTATTTTTGGTATTCCATTTCGTAAATTCGGGTACGCAGCACCCGCATGGCTTTGTCGAGGTTTTTGATTTGTGATTTTTGATCCTGACAGGTCACCACAATACCGGTAGGTTCGTGGGTAAGCCGCACGGCTGAATAAGTAGTATTAACCGATTGTCCTCCGGGGCCTGAGCTACAGTAGGTGTCTTTCCGGATATCGGAAGGTTTAAGTTCTACGTCAAATTCTTCTGCTTCGGGCAGTACTGCGACTGTGGCTGCGGAGGTATGCACCCGGCCTTGTGTTTCAGTTTGAGGCACCCGTTGAACACGGTGTACTCCGGATTCATATTTTAATTGGCCATATACATTAACACCGATTACATTAAAAACGATCTCTTTGTATCCTCCGGAAGTGCCGGGGGTGTCACTCACCGCTTCCACTTTCCATTTTTTTGTTTCGCAGTATTTAAGGTACATACGGTAAAGATCGCCGGCAAAAATGCTGGCTTCATCCCCTCCGGTACCCGCACGGATTTCCACGATGGCATTTTTACCGTCCTGGGGGTCTTTTGGAATAAGAAGAAGCTGAATGGAATCCTCCAGATTGTCGCGCCGTTCAATGAGCTGGTTTAATTCTTCTTTGGCCATATCCCGAAAATCTTCCTCTTTTTCTGTATGAAGAATATCTTTGGTGGAGGTTATATTGTCGAGAATATCCTTGTATTCGCTATAGGCGGCTGCAACGGGCTCAAGTTCTTTGTAATCTTTGTTAAGTTTAATGTATTTTTTTACATCAGAAGCTACATCCGGGTCAGCCAGAAGTGCACCGATTTGCTGATATTTTGTGTATAATTCTTTTAATTTTTCGAGTAACATAATTATTGAATTTATGAGGCACAAAAGTACGATATTGTTTACAAAACTGCTAATATTCATTTTGCGCCTGAACGCATCGGCAGGTTACGGTTGTATAGTATTTTTTTGGATGAAATTTGCTGGCTAACTGAAATATTCGAAGGTTCCTTTTTCGCTTTGAAGGGTAAGTTTTTTTTGTGTGGAGGGTGTACAATGGCCAACAATCTGTGCCTCTACATGGAATGATTTTGCGATACGGATGATATCATCCGCATATTTTTCAGGTACATACAGTTCCATCCGGTGTCCCATATTAAAAACTTTGTACATTTCTTTCCAGGGGGTTTTTGATTCCTGCTGAATAAATTGAAAGAGGGGAGGAATCGGGAAGAGGTTATTTTTGATCACATGGACATCGGGGTTCAGGAAGTGAAGTACTTTTGTCTGAGCGCCTCCGCTGCAATGTACCATGCCGTGGATGTGGCTGCGATGCTCTTTAAGTACGGCAGCGATAACCGGTGCGTAAGTACGGGTAGGAGAAAGCACGAGTTTTCCCATATCCAGGCCCTGCACGGCCTGATCGGTCAGGGCATATTTTCCCGTATATGTCAAAGATTTATCTATTTGATTATCATAGCTTTCTGGATATTTTTCTGCCAGATACCGCGCAAAGAGGTCGTGCCGTGCCGAGGTAAGTCCATTGCTTCCCATTCCGCCGTTATAGGTCGTTTCGTAGGTTGCTTTTCCTGAAGAGGCAAGTCCGACAATCACATCACTGGCCTGAATGGTATGGTTTGAGATTATTTTTTCTCTGGGAAGGCGTGCCACCACGGTTGAATCAACGATGATGGTTCTAACGAGGTCACCCACATCGGCAGTTTCGCCGCCTGTAGAATGGATCCCGATGCCTTGATCCCGCAACAGTGCCAGAAATTCTTCGGTGCCGGTTATGAGTGCGGCAATTACCTCGCCGGGGATCAGTTTTTTATTGCGCCCGATGGTGGAAGAGAGCAAAATATTTTCAGTGATTCCAACGCATAGCAGGTCGTCGGTATTCATAACCACAGCATCCTGGGCGATTCCTTTCCATACCGAAAGGTCGCCGGTTTCTTTCCAGTAGAGATAAGCCAGGGATGATTTGGTTCCGGCTCCGTCGGCGTGCATTACCATGCAGTAATTTGGATCTCCCGTAAGGAAATCATCCACTACTTTACAGAAAGCCCGAGGGTAAAGCCCTTTATCTACATTTTTTATGGCATTATGAACATCTTCCTTTGAAGCGGAGACGCCCCTTTTCAGATAGCGTGAATTTTCTTCTGTCATTATTCAAATATTATCATTCCTTTTTCTTCGTCAATACGGAAGCTGCCGAATGATGAAAGTGTTTGATTATCTATTAGAAGTGGTTTTGTGAGCCGATAATTAACAGTTACCGTTACGGCTTCGCGTGTCGTATTTCCGATACGTAACGATTTTAGGGTAAATTTTGCCTTGTCGGCGATAAAACCATCTCCGATCAATTCATCTGAATTTCCTTCAAAATCATTTTTTGTTATGGTACCTGCTTTGAGTAGTTCAAGGGCTTTTCCCTGACTAATTTGCATAGAAGTGGAGCGGGAGTCGTAAACAAACTGCGTAGTAATTCCGTTGAGGATACATTCTGCCTGCACCATTCCCCGTTCATCTTTGGTAAAAGGCACGGTGTTTTGTTCAGGATTTTCAACGATGGTAATATTCGTTGTTTCTTCGGTAGGGGTAATTTGTGATTTGGGTACGAAATCTTTACTGATTACCGAGAATTCTGTACGTCGGTTCATTTGGTGTGCTGCTTCTTTTTCTTTTTCTGTGGGTAGATTTTCGATAAATTCTTCGGTTAAAGTGACCCCTTTTTCAAAAGTAATTCCTTCGCGAGTAACTGTTTTATTGAGTTTTAGCGGTGCACGTTCGCCGTAACCTTTGGCTTTGAGCCGGTCAGGATCGATGCCGCGTTGAATGAGATAGTTGACCACTGATTCGGCTCTTCGCTGGGAAAGGATATCGTTCGATTCAGGCGTACCTCTGGCGTCGGTATGTGCGGCAAGTTCAATAATCAAAGTCGGATTGGCATCGAGGGTTTGAATTAAGCCTTGCAGGCTATCCTGATACTGGGGTTTCAGGTCCCATTTGGCCAGATCATAAAGAATTTCTGGAAGCATGACAGGCTCTTCCGGGATGGGTTGAAGGATGAAGTCACGCACATAATCTTTACTTCTTTCGACTCCCGCTGTGGTTTCTTTTGCTGTGGCATTAAAGTAGTTGGGTTTCGAAACGATAATATCGTAGGTAGTTTCCGGTTTAAACTGTGCAATGCCAAAGTTATAGAATCCTTTCGGATCGGTGCGGGCCTGAAGGGAGCTTCCGTCGGATCCGGTAAGTTTAACGATGGCATTTTCAATAAATTGCAGCGTTTGTTCGTCTTTAACTATTCCTGAAAGTGTAAATTCAAGTGGGGGCTCAATAAAGTAAAAAATATCGTCACCACCACGGCCACCTTTTCGGTTGGAACTGAAATATCCTTCTTCCTTGCCGGGTAAAAAAACGAGGCCGAAGTCGTCGTAACTGGTATTCATAGGCGATCCGATGTTTTCCGGTGTGCCAAATTTTCCCTCTTTTTTCCGACTTATGTAGATATCAAGACCTCCCATGCCAGGATGTCCATTGGAGGCGAAATAGAGCGTAGAGTCGTTGCGCAGGCAAGGGAACATCTCGTCGCCTTCTGTATTTACGGCCATGCCAAGATTGATGGGGCGTTGAAATTCTCCGGTTTTTGTTTCCCGTATGGCATACCAGAGGTCTTTTCCTCCTTTTCCTCCTTTTCTGTTGCTCGAAAAAATCAGCGTAAGTTCATCTTCCGAGAGGGTAGGATGTCCATTTGCATCGGAACTGTCGCCTGCCAGTTTTACATGTTCCGGTTCTCCGAACGTTTTGCCTGAACGTTTACTTACGTAGATTTGACATCCTTTCCATCCGGAACCGTCGTCTGAGGCTTCTGCACAACGGGTAAAGTAAAAGTTGTTGGCTTGTTTGTTCATAGTTCCAACTCCTTCGTTGGCGCCCGTATTAATGATTCCGGTTTCTTCCAGTAATACTGGTTCGCTCCATTTCCCTTTTACATCTTTTTTTGTAATAAAGAAGTCGCTGAAGTTTTGTCCGGTCCATTCATCGGTTTCTTTTCCTGTGGCTGCGTCGCGTGAAGAGGTTAAGATAATGGTATTAAAGGCATTATCGGCCCAGGTTGGGGCGAAATCGTCTTCCCTGGAATTGATAAGTTTTTGATTATCAATCTGATGATTTGTTGGGTTTTCGAGCCATTCTTTCGACAGGGTGCAGGAAGCTTTTCCTGCAAGAGCCAGCGGATCATCCATTTTTATTTCCAGAAACTCGTCATAGATTTCCAGTGCTTCATCATATTTTTCATTAAAACGAAGGGCGTCCGCAAATCGAAGCAGGAGGATGGGATCTTCTTTATGATAATTTCCGCGATAGCTTCTTTTGTATTCGGCTTCTGCGCGCCTCATTTCGTTGGTGAAGCGGTAGCACTCTCCAAGTTTAAATGAGATATAGGCTTTTTGCGCACGATTCTTCCGTGATTTGGAATAGGCTTTTTTGTATTTATCGACAGCAACGGTATATTTTCCCGTTTTGAAAGTGGCCTCTGCTGCGTCGAGTTGTTTGTTTTGTGCCAGTCCGGTCATTGGAACCACCATCAGGGAAAGCACAAACAGCGCAGAAAGGATGTTGAGTATTTTTTTCATACAGGGACTGCTTTTCGTTGTAATACTAACTATTTTTTTTCTTTTTTGTTATCTGAAGCTTCTTTTTTCAGGGATGCTTTTTCGTTTACCGACCTGATTTCATGTTTCAGTTTGTTAAATTCCGATTTGACGGGTTGCGCTTCATTTTCAAATTCGCGTGTAATATCCTTTGTTGTCTTTTTTAAATCGTTAAGAAAATGACCGGCTTTTCTTCCCAGTTCCGGCAATTTTTTTGGCCCGAAAATCAGAAATGCTACCGCCAGAATTATAAATAGTTCACTACCACTCAAGTTGATAAAGAGAAAGAATGCCTTATTTATAAACACTATGATCATCATACAAAAATAAGAATTAACCGTAAGGAAATGACTGTGGTGCGCGATATTTCCTCCTTACTTTAATTTTTGAAGAAAGAGAATTTTTACAACCAATTCATAATCAATCATATGTCTAAATTTGCAACCTTATTTTAGCGCATAGGGTTGAAATCACGAAAGTATAAAATCAGTTTTGACTTTTTTTGGAAATGATAAGAAATTCCCGTTTCGTACTTTCATGTCCGGGTTATAGTTACTTGCGACTATTCAACATTCAGTAAATTAACGTTAAAATAGTAAAACCATAACGTATGTCGTGCGGAAAAAATACGATTTATGGGTTAAGTACCATTCAAACATCAACGGGCGTTTAGTGCAGGAGGTTGTTGCTCTGATACGATGCAATCATGCCTTAAGAGGTTTGATATTTATCCGATTATCCCAACCATTGCGGATTCAATGAATTACTGCTATTCCTATAAATATCATGCACGCCCAACGGTAACTTGCTATTTTCAAACACATACTGATAAGGTACGAAATTTACGTGAATCATTTTTCCTTGTGTGGTTTTTTTCGCTGTATTTTAGGGGCAAGTGAAAAACGTGACCGGGTTAGAGATACTGATCGAGCAGCGAATACAGGTTATCTTTTTTAATGGGCTTGGCCAGATAGTCGTTGCATCCGGCTGCAATCGCTAATTCCCGGTCGTCGCTCATGGCGTTGGCGGTTTGGGCGATAATGGGGATTTGACAGCCGGCCTTCCGTAATTGTGCTGTAGCTTCAAGCCCATCCATCTTTGGCATCCTTATATCCATGAGAATCAGATTAATGTCGGGGTTGTTTTGTACCAGCTCAATTGCCTGTTTGCCGTCGCTGGCGCACAAACAGCTTATTGTTCTTAACCGAAGCAGAGTCTCCATGTACCGTAAATTATTGAGATCATCTTCTACTACCAGTATTAATGGGGCTTTCGGCACATCCGGATTTTGTTTTTCCAATATTTTCGTCTCTATATTTTCATCCGACGGGCTCATTCCGGGTTCTTGGTGTGATATGGGTAAGGTAAAATAAAAGGTGGTGCCTTTTCCGGGTGTTGATTTTACCCAGATTCTGCCGTTCATCCTTTCCAAAATTGCTTTCGCGATCGAGAGCCCCAGGCCAGAACCCTGGTATTTTCGGGTATGTGACTCATCTGCTTGTCTGAAACGTTCAAAGATAATTGCTTGTTTTTCTTCTGGGATTCCAATGCCTGTATCTTCGACATAAAACTGAAGGGTAGTTCCTTTTTGGATATAACCGATTTCGATGTATCCGGACTCTGTAAATTTTAATGCATTGATAACCAAATTGTTTATAACTTGATTGATTCGGGGAACATCGGTAAACAGGATAAGTTTTTCTGTACCTTCAGGTAATTTTAACCGGATATCGATCGGGTTGCCGTTGTGTTTTTTTTGTTCTAATTTGTAGAAACTGTGTAATTCTCTTAGCAAATCATTGAGTAAAACATGGCTTTCATTGAGTTTAAATACTCCGGCATCGATTTTTGATAATTCAATGATTTCATCGATGAGCACCATCAGGTCTTTACTACGGTTGATAACGATATTCAGGTATTCTTTTGCCACCTGGGGTTCATTTTCTGTGTCGCGGAGGAGTTCGGAAAAGCCAAGAATTGCATTCATCGGGGAGCGAATTTCATGCGACATATTGGCCAGAAAGGCACTTTTGAGCATATCTGATTGTTCCGCTTTTTCTTTCGCTTTGCGAAGGTCGGCCTCGTAGTTGATCCGTTGAATTGCTATGGCCAGATGCTCAGAGACAAATTCGAGGAGTTGTTGTTCTTCATACGTATATGAAAAACCTTTGTCGTACGACTGTACTACGATGGCACCAATTGTTTCTGATTCAATTTTCAAGGGGACCCCCAGCCATGATTCACAGGCCGATCCTACCATATCAATGATTCCCTGGTGGTGTAATTTTTGAATTTCTTCTTCGTTTGTGAGCAGTGATTTTCCCTGATGCATGAGATAGCCGGTAAGTGTTTTTCCTGCAGGGTATTCTCCGAAGGAGTCTTTTTCATCGGTAATATACACCAGGCGTATACTATCGGTTTCTTTTCGGTATAAGGCGATAAAAAGGTTTTTTGTATCCATAACATCGCTGAGCCGTGTGTGTATTTTTTGATACAGTTCAGCAGGTGTTTTGGAATGTATGGTGGCATCCGAGATATCAAATAGTGCCTTTTTGTAGCGGTAGGCTTTATGTTGTTCGCTATAATCGGAGATAAAACCCTCCAGATATTCTGTTGCCCCCTCACCTGACTTGATGGAATGCCCAATCTCCCTTACCCAGAGTGTGCCCCTGTGTTTGGTTTTTATCCGGTATATGGATTCCCAAGGGGCGTCTTGATTCATGGCTTGTTCAATATTTGTCCTGACCTTCTCCTTGTCTTCTTCAACTATGATGTTGGCAAAGCTTATCACCTGATTATTGATAAGCTCATTTTCCCTGTATCCGGTCAGTAATTCGCATCCTGAGCTAAGGTATTTCATCGTCCAGTCAGCATCGTTTAGGCATTTGTAGATTACCCCCGGCATATTATGCATAAGAAGCGACATTTCCTGCTGATTTTTCAGCAGATCGTTTTGTATATTTATCCGGTCGGAAATATCACGGTAAATTCCATAAACAGCCGTCAGTTCTCCTTTGATATATACGGGTGCACCCAAAATACTTACCGGGATTTTTGTTCCGTTTTTATGGTAGCGGATTGTTTCCAGATTGATTTTATTTCCCGTTTTTATCTCTTCTGAAATAGAAATGGCTTGTTCAAGGTCTTGGTTATGTGCTATCAGTCGATTGATATCCTGTCCTTTAATTTCAGTTTCCAGATATCCGAAGAGTTCGCTAAAAGCGGGATTGATTCGTTGAACAAGGTGGTTTTTATCGGTGACGACAATGGCTTCCGGCGAACAGGTAATCAGTTCATTAAGGAAGGTTGTTTCTAATGAAAGCAGGGTTTTATTGTCGGCCAGTTGTTTTTCCGTTCGGATATAGCCGGTAATATCGAAGGCAAAACCAATTATGACCGGGGTTTCTCCAAAAGAAATCCGGGTGGCCGCGATACGAAGATGTCTGACTTCCTGCTGTCGGGTGATAATACGAATAGCGCACTGCATATTTCCTTCCCCCGAAATAACTTTGTTGATTTCGTTTTCTTCTACCCGTTTTTTTTCATCAGGATGCACAAAATCGAGGAACTGAAGTTGCAGAAATTCCTGTTCGTTATACCCGGAGATTCGCAAAATGGAGGTATTTCCGTAGATTAGTGTTCCGGAGGTAGAAAAACTGAACATTCCCACATCCAGCGCACTCATCAGATTACTTAGTGCCTGTGAATGAGTGCCTGCCAGTGTGGCAATTTCCTGATAAACCTGTTCAGATACAGTTTTGGGTTTTGGGTTATTCAAACTAGTTGCGCTTTAGCTGAAAAGTACAAAAATATTATTAACAGGTATTTCCCGGGCTTTAAAAATACGACAACTTTTTGGAATTCTGAAATTTAATGGATTATAATATATAAATAACTGATTTATAGAATGTTTGGAAATCTTTTCGGGTTGTTTTGATGCATAATTCGGTAAATAGCTTCGAAGACATCCTCTGCATTTGGGTTCGAAAAATAGTCCCCATCGGTGCCGTAGGCTGCCCGGTGGTTGTCGGCAGTTACCGTTACCGGTGCTTCGTCGAGTGAATAATATCCGTTATTTTTTTCCATTACCTGTTGTAGCATGAATGCGGTAGCTCCGCCCGGAACATCTTCGTCAAAGAAAACGATTTTGTTGGTTTTTTTTAGCGATTCGCCAATAGTGTTCGGAATATCAAACGGGATTAAGGATTGAACATCGATTAATTCAACGCTGATTTCATAAGGCCTGAGTTGCTCAATGGCTTCCCGGGCGATGCGCACGCACGACCCATAGGTTACCAGTGTGATATCTTTGCCTTTCTGTAAAATTTCCGGATATCCGGGAATGATCCGGTACTGTCCGATATTATCCGGTTTTTTTTCTCTCAGGCGATATCCGTTCAGGGGTTCGATAATCAACGCGGGTTCATCGGATGCCATCATCGCGTTGTAAAATCCTGCGGCAATAGTCATGTTGCGTGGTACCAGCACGTGTACTCCGCGAATGGAGTTAATAACCATAGAAAGTGGAGATCCCGCATGCCAGATCCCTTCGAGCCGGTGCCCGCGTGTACTGATGATTACCGGAGCTTTTTGCCGGCCTTTTGTGCGGTATTGTAGTGTGGCCAGGTCGTCGCTCAGAACCTGCAGGCCATAAAGCAGGTAGTCGAAGTATTGAATTTCAGCTATTGGACGCAGTCCGCGCATAGCCATCCCGATAGCCTGCCCTACGATAGAGGCTTCCCGGATTCCGGTGTCAAAAATTCTCTCCTTGCCATATTTTTGTTGCAATCCTTCCCAGGTTTGGTTTACCCCACCAATTTTTCCCACATCTTCACCAAAAGCCAGCATTCCGGG
>RZYD01000313.1 GCA_009930445.1 Bacteroidia bacterium
GATATCAAAGCGGCCATGCTGGCCCGCGATCAAAAAAAATTGCAGGCGCTGAGAGCCATTAAAGCCGCCCTGCTTTTGGAAAAAACCAAAGGAGCCCAAGTGGAAATTCCACAGGAAATTGAACTCTCCTTACTACAAAAGCTGGTAAAACAGCGTATGGAAGCGGCGAAAGTGTATGGGGATAATAACCGTCCGGATTTGGAGGAAGAAGAACGGTTTCAGGCAGGTATCATACAGACTTACTTGCCTAAACCCCTCTCGGAAGAAGAAATCCGGGAACGGGTGCAGGCAATAATTGAAGAAACCGGAGCCTCCGAAATGAAAGATAGGGGACGTGTGATGGGGATGGCCTCCAAGGCGATGGCAGGAAGGGCCGACAACAAGTTGATTTCGAATGTAGTAAAAGCATTACTCTCCTAATTGATCACAATTTATTACGTGTGAAAGCAGCGCATCCTACGCTGCTTTTTTATACAAAAAAAACCGACCCATCGTGGCCGGTTTTCACAAAACCATTATACAGAAAAACAAACTTTACTCACCGAGCATAAGGCGATAAAAGGCGCTCACTGTAAGATCTTTATCACATTCACTGAGATACTGGCCCACGGTTTTCTTTCCATCGCGGACAAACACCTGATTAAGCAGCGTATTTTCCTTAAAGAAACGGTTGAGTTTGCCCTGAGCAATTTTCTCTACCATATCTTCCGGTTTTCCTTCCTGACGAATCAGTTCTTTTGCAATTTCCAGTTCTTTATCGATGATATGCTGAGGAATTCCATTCTGATCAACAGCAACAGGAGCCATCGCAGCAACCTGCATAGCAATTTCATGGCCAATCTGATCAATATTTTCCACTTCTGCTTTATTCATTGCAAGGATACATGCCAAACGGCTACCTTGATGGGTGTAGGCTGAAACAAGGGGAGCTGACAGGGTTTCATAAGCGCTGATATGCATTTTCTCGCCTGATTTCCCGATCATTTCCGTAAGTTTTTGTTCTACGGTAAGGCCTTCAGCCATAACCGCAGCAAGAAGTGCTTCCATAGATTTTACCAACCCGGAAATAGCTACTTCCATAATAGCGTTGGCCAGATCCACAAATTCCTGATTCTTGGCTACAAAATCGGTTTCGCAGTTTAGCATAAAAACGACACCAAAATCTTTTTTTTCCGTAGTTTTAGCGATTACGATTCCTTCGGAGGCTTCTTTATCAGCGCGCTTATTCGCAACTTTCTGCCCTTTTTTACGAAGGATTTCTATTGCTGTTTCGACGTTACCTTCCGCCTCAACCAGTGCATTTTTGCAATCCATCATGCCGGCGCCGGTAATTTTGCGAAGGTTATTAACCTCTTGAGCTGTTATTTTAGTCATTGGTTTTACCCTTATATTTAAAGTTGTACAAAATATTTATTTATTCAGCATCCTCATCAGCAGAAACCTGCTTTTTTACAGGAGTACCGTCAACCTCGTCATCATTTTCGTTAACAGTGCTATCTGCATCGGCTTCATCCTCAGGCTGACGTTTATCGCGTTCAAATTTTCGTTCCGTGCTTCCTTCAATAATTGCATCGACCATAGTTCGCACGATGAGAGCGATAGATTTGGATGCATCGTCGTTGGCAGGAATCGCAAAGTCGACCAGATTGGGGTTGGAGTTGGTATCCACGATGGCGAAAGTGGGAATATTAAGTTTTTTTGCTTCTGCGACAGCGATATGTTCTTTTAAAACATCAACAATAAAGAGCGCAGAGGGAAGACGATTCAGTTCAGAAATACTACCGAGCGTTTTTTCAAGCTTAGCGCGTTCACGGGCAATCTGCAGACGTTCGCGTTTTGATAAGGTAGTATAGGTGCTCGTGGAAGCCAGCTTATCAATGGAAGTCATTTTTCGAACCGCCTTACGGATGGTAACAAAATTAGTCAGCATACCTCCGGGCCAACGTTCAGTAACGTAAGGCATATTGGCACGTTTGACTTCTTCTGCAACAATTTCTTTTGCTTGTTTTTTCGTTGCCACAAAAAGGATCTTTTTCCCTGATTTGGCAATTTGTTTCATCGCATTGGCGGCTTCCTCAATTTTAGCCTGAGTTTTATAGAGGTCAATAATGTGAATTCCATTGCGCTCCATAAAAATATAGGGCGCCATATTGGGATTCCATTTTCTTTTCAGGTGACCGAAGTGTACTCCGGCATCTAATAATTCTTCAAAACTTACTCTTGACATTTGATTTTTTTTAAGTTAGTTTACTTTCCTTGAATTCAATCACCGGGTAGTTATCCAAAAGGAGAAGTCCCGGCAATTTAGATACTAAACATAACTGAGATATGTTGAGTACACTGTTAACGTTTACTAAACTGGAATTTCTTACGTGCTTTCGGCTGGCCGGGTTTCTTGCGTTCCACCATACGTGGATCGCGACGCATCAGTCCTTGTGCTTTAAGTGCGGGGCGGTAATCTTCATTAATTTCTACCAGCGCACGGCTTATGGCTAAACGCAATGCTTCGGCCTGACCTTTAAAGCCTCCACCATCGAGATTAACTTTCACATCGTATTTACCTTCATTTTCAGTAATTATAAACGGCTGGTTTACAACATACTGAAGAGTTGCAAGTGGAAAATACTCTTTGTAATCTTTTTTATTAACGATGATTTGGCCACTGCCCTCCTGAAGATAAATGCGGGCTACTGCTTTTTTTCTCCTGCCAATTTTATTAATAATTTCCATCGGTCTTTATTTTATGGTATTAAGATTTAGCACCTTGGGATTCTGTGCCTGATGATTGTGCTCAGGGCCTGCATATACCTTTAGGTTACGGAATAAGTCAGCACCCAGGCGATTTTTAGGCAACATTCCTTTAACTGCTTTTTCGACAATTGCTTCAGGTTTTTTAGCCAGCATCTCACGAATGGAGGTAATACGTAACCCACCGGGGTAACCCGTGTGGTGTTTGTATTCCTTCTGTTCCCATTTTAACCCCGTAAGCTTAATCTTATCGGCATTAATTACTATTACATTATCACCACAATCCACATGGGGTGTAAATGAGGGTTTATGTTTTCCTCTGAGAACCATGGCGATCTTGGCCGCCATCCGGCCTAACACCTCATTCTCGGCATCAACAACAACCCATTCTTTTTTAACAGTTGCACTGTTTGCGGATACTGTTTTATAACTCAGCGTGTTCATTTTGTTGCTTTTTCTTGTGTCGCTATAAACTTATTCTACTCCTGAAAAGGGGTGCAAAAATAGTCTGATATTTTGTAATTCACAAATTATTACTCAATTAAATGAAAAATATCTGCCACCGATGTCATTCGTCATCTCCCG
>RZYD01000314.1 GCA_009930445.1 Bacteroidia bacterium
CCGGGGGTACGACAGCGCAGGTGTAGCCCTGCTGACGAAAGACACAATAAATCTCTATAAAACACAGGGAAAAGTCGCCGATCTTGAACATTACGTTCAAGGAAAGGATACCGGCGGAACAACCGGAATTGCCCATACCCGCTGGGCTACACACGGAGAACCGAACACTATTAATGCCCATCCGCATTTTTCTGAATCACAAAATCTGGCGTTAATTCATAACGGCATTATTGAAAATTATCATACCCTGAAAGCAGAACTTGAGCAAAGGGGACACCTCTTCAGAAGCCAGACCGATACGGAAGTGTTAGTTTATCTGATTGAGGATATTTTTAAAGATGAAGGGCTGACACTATTTGAGTCGGTTCAGATTGCCCTTAGCCAGGTGGTGGGCGCGTATGCCATTGTAGTGATATCCAGAGATAATCCGGATGAACTTATTGCCGCCCGAAAAAGTAGCCCGCTGGTTGTTGGTCTGGGAAAAGGAGAGATGTTCGTCGCCTCCGACGCAACACCCTTGATTGAATTTACATCGGAAGTGGTCTATTTGAATGATGAAGAGGTGGCATTGATTCGCAAGGACGGAAATTTGCAGATCCGAAGTATCGATAACAAGCTAAAATCACCCTATGTTCAAAAGTTGCAACTCAGTCTTACGGCATTGGAAAAGGGCGGATATGAGCATTTTATGCTGAAGGAAATTTTTGAGCAACCGCGGTCGATCCTTGATAGTATGCGGGGTCGCCTCCGTGCCCGTGAAGGGATGGTGGTGCTGGGTGGTATTCTCGATTATGAACAAAAACTGATGAATGCCGGCCGGATTATTATTGTGGGATGTGGTACCTCTTGGCATGCCGCTCTTGTGGGCGAATATCTTATCGAAGAATTGTCGCGAATTCCGGTAGAGGTGGAGTATGCATCGGAATTTCGCTATCGTAATCCTGTTCTTTCTGAACGGGATGTCGTCATCGCCATTTCTCAGTCGGGTGAAACTGCCGATACACTGGCTGCCATCGAAATGGCTAAATTGAAAGGAGCAACCATAATCGGGATATGTAACGTCGTGGGTTCCAGTATTGCCCGGGCTACTCATGCCGGATCGTATACCCATGCCGGGCCAGAGATTGGTGTTGCCTCGACCAAAGCATTTACAGCCCAGGTTACCCTTTTAACGCTGTTGGCCTTGCGTCTGGCACAGCTTAAAGGAACCCTCCCTGCGTCCCGGTTCCATCATCTCCTTCACGAAATGGATACCCTTCCCGCAAAGGTGGAAAAAGCCCTTAAGGTAAACGACGCAGTCAGAGAACTGGCCAAGGTGTATACTTTTGCACGGAATTTCCTCTATCTGGGGCGGGGATATAATTATCCTGTGGCGATGGAAGGCGCCTTAAAACTTAAAGAGATATCCTATATTCACGCCGAAGGTTATCCGGCGGCAGAAATGAAACACGGCCCTATCGCATTGATCGATCATGAAATGCCTGTAGTGGTTATTGCTACGAAACGGGGAACTTATGAAAAAGTATTAAGCAATATGCAGGAGATAAAAGCCCGCAATGGACGTATTATTGCCATCGTAACGGAAGGTGATGTGGATGTGCGGGCAATCGCCGATTATACCATCGAAATACCGGATACGGACGAAATTTTTGGGCCCATACTGGCTACTATCCCCTTGCAACTATTGGCCTATCATATTGCAGTAATGCGGGGTACGAATGTCGATCAGCCCCGTAACCTGGCAAAATCAGTGACAGTAGAGTAGCTCCTCTTCAGATCACTACCGGCTCTTTTTCTCCTTTTTCTCCTTTACTCTTGAAATAACTCCTTCATAATCAGGATATTCAAGCATAGACTCGTACTTTGGAGGATGTTTTAATTTTAAAAATACACCCCAATATGCTTCTTTGGTCATGCTGACATAATGAATAAGGGCTCGTCGATACTGAATGATCTGGAAGATATTGAAAAGCAATAAAATGCTCACCAAAACAAGGATTGCCCGGTGCCAGATTTTCTTTCGAAGCTTCATAATGTATTCGATACAGGCCGCCATAGGGATGGCAAAAATAGCGTAGTAATCGATGAATGGACGGCTGCCGAAGCTGCCTCCGAACCACCAAAAACACCAGCTTGAAAAGATATAAATTGTGGCGATGGTAATAAAGAGGGAAGACCAGAAAAGCCCTCTGTTTTTTTTGTACAGTGGAATTAGCCCGATCAGCGCCAGAATCATCATTGGAGTATACAAAAGCCATCCTTTACGGTAGCTGAAGAGGATGTTGAAAATCTCCGGGTCAGTCCAGAAGAATCCCACATCACCCCCGTAGCTGTTATAGAATACCTGTCCTGTTACTGCGTGCCAGTATAAAAATTGCGGTATCCAGACTATAAAAGCGGCTAAGATCATAATGAGCACCTGTCGGTATTTTTTGAATAGAAACAGTACCCGCTCCCGAAGATCACTCCAGCGCGTGATGTTCATAAGCCCAAAAAGTGCAATGATAATTACATTGGAAGGACGGATGAGAATGATAATTCCTGTAGTCAGCCCTAATTGGATCGTGTTTTGCCACGAGGGCCGGTCGAGCCATCGCAAAAGCAACCAGATAAAAAGAGCAATAAATGAAAAACTGAACAGATGCGACATGGCTGCTTCTTTGGAAGCATAGTAGAGCAGGTTGGTTCCCAGAGTCACGGCAATCAGGGTAATTGCAGTAGTCTTTTCGGAGAAGTAAAGGGATAAAACCCGCCGAAGAAACCATAATCCCATAATAAAATAAAGAATCGCTCCAACCTGAAGCATAATGTCATAGGGCATACTGTATCCGTGCGCTGGTACTCCGGTTATTTTTGCTCCCAGATGGGCAGCAAAAAAGAAGGGAGAATAGAGAATAGCCATCCCGGAGGTGTACTGGATTATGGGTGTCCCATCTGCCGAGAGGTTATACCAGATATCATTTTTTTGTATTTCACGGTAGGGATTGGATGTATCATTCAGAAATATGAAACGTAAATCATGATAGATAAAGGTGGCCGGAAGATAGGCATAGTATCCTTTCACATCACTTGCAATTACACGGTCGCCACGATTCCAGGGATGAATGAGGAGGTTGGTTACCAAAACTGCCATCAAAACAAAGTAAAAGGCCCAACGTATGGGTTGCTGTACTATTTTTTTCCAATAATTTTTCATCGCGGCGTTCGGATTGCGAAGGGTTTGCTAAAACTCGTTCTCTTCATTATAGGGATTGTTTTGTTTTGAATGCTGTTCATTCCATTTGTCACAGTCAATTTCTACCGACAGGGGTTTGAGCGGTTTATCGAAGTCG
>RZYD01000315.1 GCA_009930445.1 Bacteroidia bacterium
GGTATTTACGTGTCATTATAACTTACTTTTTATACCTAAACAAAATCAGGGTGCAAAAGTAAGTAAAAAGATCGAACTTACAATGTTCAGAATTAGCCCCGTACGCTGGGCCAATGCGGTTTTCCGGTTTTATTTTGCAGGGTTCTTTCCTCATTTGTCTCACTTTTGATACATTAATTGTATTTTTGTCCGAAAGAATGCCCTGGAAGATATTTCAAGGTTGAAAAAAGTTAATTTATGATCCGATCGATATTTTTTGTCTTTTCGCTTTTTTATAGTTCTGTCTTTTTTCCGGCTTCGGAGGAGGCTGTGGAACCCTTGAAAACGGAGGTGTCGGAAACAGAAGTGGTTTCCCGCAGTTATATCGCTCCTGTTTTTTCAACCTTGTTTGAAACCCTTTCGGATGTACCTGTTCCGGATACCCTCACTTCTGATTTGATCCTGTTGCGCGACAGTCCGGTGATGGCTATGCTCGATAGTTTGGCATACAGTACAATTTTTCAACACTATCCCCTTGAATATCCTGATGATGCAGGAGAGAGAATACGCCTTTATCCTGAAAAACCATTGTCGTTTCCCGATTCCGTCGTTGCGCAACGTATTGCCGCCCTGGATGCCAAAACACCCATCGATCTGGTATACAACCACGATGTGGCAAAGTTTATTCGGGTATACATTGAAAATAAACCCGTATTAACCTCACGGCTTATGGGGTTGGCCGACTTGTATTTTCCTCTTTTTGAAGAAATTCTTGATCGCTATAATATGCCCCTTGAGCTTAAGTACCTTGCCGTTGTGGAAAGTGCCCTCAATCCTACTGCCGGCTCATGGGCCGGAGCTAAAGGGTTGTGGCAGTTTATGTATGGCACAGGAAAAGTGTACGGGTTGTCGGTTACTTCGTATGTCGACGATCGATACGATCCCTATAAATCCACTATTGCAGCCTGTGAACACCTCCGTGATCTGTATAATTTGTACGGAAGTTGGTCGTTGGCTCTTGCGGCGTATAACAGTGGCGCCGGAAATGTAAACCGTGCGATCCGTCGGGCCGGAGGCGTGCGGAATTATTGGGTGATTCAGCCTTTCCTCCCCCGTGAAACCCGCGGTTATGTCCCTGCTTTTATTGCCGTGAATTATGCTATGAATTATGCACGTGACTATCAGATTTATCCTGAAAAGGCATTTTATCATTTTGCAGAAGTGGATACCGTGGTCGTAAAAGATGTGCTGTCTTTTGATCAGCTATCCGAAGTGCTTGGAATTCCTGTCTTTGACCTTAAATTTCTTAATCCTGCGTATAAACTTAATGTCATCCCGGTTACTTCAGGTAAAGAATATATCCTCCGTCTGCCAGTTGCTTATATCGACGATTTTTTGAACAATGAACAAAC
The DNA here is from genome assembly GCA_009930445.1 of Bacteroidia bacterium. GTDB lineage: Bacteria > Bacteroidota > Bacteroidia > Bacteroidales > BM520 > BM520. The sequence goes on from RZYD01000315.1 coordinate 1,392, forward strand.
GATATATGATTTTAAAACCAGCAAAGGATTGGAACGGGAGAATATGCTGGCGCAGATCAAAAAGGCTCAGGAGCGGATGGTGCATGTGGTGCGAAGCGGTGAAAACCTCGGGTTGATAGCCCGAAAGTACCATTGCAGCGTTTCAAATTTAAAGCGCTGGAACAGTTTACGAAATTCCATGATTTATCCTGGACAGCGGCTTGTGGTTTATCCCCGTGGAACGTATTATGCTGACGCACCTTCCGGGTCTTCGTCATCAAAACCCGCCTCAAATGGAGTACATGTAGTAAAAAGGGGAGAAACACTTGGCAAAATCGCTTCCTCAAACGGAATTACCTTGCATCAGATTAAAGCATGGAATAATCTCTCCGGAAATACAATTCATCCCGGGCAACAACTCAGAGTTTCTGCAGATAAAGCAGAATCATTGGAGGATCAGAATACGGGTACGAATGAAAATTTCGTTTATCATGTAGTGACCTCGGGTGATACGGTATGGGAGATTGCCCAAAAGTATAAAGTTTCGGTGAATGAAATTCTAAAATGGAATAACCTTTCCCGAACAAGCCGCATTCAGCCCGGGCAAAAGCTAAAAGTGGCAAAAAAAAGTTAATTTTTGAACCTAACGTCTCACACAATGAAAAAGTTGCATCTTCCTGTTTTCTTGCTCTCTTTCCTGTTTCTGTTTTCTGCCTGCGGAAATCAGAAGGAGGACAATTCGAAAAATGTGTTGATGAAAAGCGGATCCTCGGGAAAAACCTATGAACTCCTGGTGGTTTGTGGTGACAAAGTATGGGAAAGCTCCATAGGTTCAACAATACGGGATTTCTTTAGTACTTATGATTCGACCATCAATCAAACTGAACCTCTTTATACAACACCCCATATTACTCCGGCAACATTCGAAAAAAATACAATGTTTCAAAACCATCGCAACCTCATCCTGGTGGTTATTGATCTGTCGCAGGATCCGAAAATAGAAAAAATCAGTAACAAGTACGCACAGCCTCAGCGGATTTTCCGTTTCACTGTTCGGAATGAAGCTGAGTTCCACAGGTTGTTTGATGAATATAAACACACTATTTATTCTACATTCGTAGAAGCTGAACGCATTCGGATCAACCGTTTTTTTTCCCAGCAAAAAGATTTTAAAATGGAGGCCTTTCTGGCAAAGAAATTTGGCGTTAAACTTTCTATGCCCAATGGGTTTTCCATTGCCAAAGAGGCGAATGATTTTGTTTGGTTATGGCGAAAAACACCCAAAGTGGATTATGGTATTATGGTATTTACCGTGCCTTATTTTGATACTACCCAGTTGGATGAACGTACCATACTTCTTACCCGGAATAGTCTTACCTATGCCCATATCCCGGGCGATCTGGCCGGCAGTTATATGAAAGTGTCGGAGCAGTTTCCCGTGTCGTCCTGTTCCCTTTCGTTTAACGGCCATTATGCCCTTGAAAGCCGTGGCTTATGGGAAACAGAAGGTGATTTTATGGGCGGCCCCTTTCTTCATTATGCGGTTGTGGATGAAGAAAATAGCCGTATCATTCATCTCGATGCTTTTCTGTATGCTCCCGGTCAGGATAAACGCGCTGAACTAATGCAGTTGGAAGCCATTTTGTACACGTTCGCGCTGGTGAATTCCAAAGAGGCCAACGGCAACTCATAACTGCGTTCCAATGGGTTTAAGGGTCTGCGGGTATACTTTCTCAATCTGATAATTGAATGGAGAGCCCTGCCCAATTACTGATTTTTTCTTATTCCACAGCATTATTTCATGAATTTCATTACATTTATAGCCTTATTCTGATCAATAAACGGAATAGAGGATTTTTCTTTCTGCCTGTTATAGAAAGTTGAGTCTTGATTATTAATGAATTACTACAAAGCAGGTAAAAATAACACAAAACACATGAAAATTCTAA
>RZYD01000316.1 GCA_009930445.1 Bacteroidia bacterium
GACTAAAACTAGCTTATTCCATTATGAAAGCCCGGTTTACTTCCGGGCTTTTTTTATGCAATGCTATACGAAAAACGAAAACAGGAGGGAAGTTGTTTTTTGACTTATTCGTGAGGGAAGGCTTTGGTTCCTTAAAAACAATCATTAGCTCAAGTTTCGCGCGTTCCGGTTAGTTTCATTTTTATTACGAATATCCAATAAAAATCCGTCACAAAGGAACCTACGACAATTACGGATTCTATAAACTACTGTTATTCAAATAAAGATCATGCTTATCCACCCATACATATTACCAGCAAACCCTGAATCATTAAGAGCGAAACTAAAGGTATTAACTTCATTGTGGCGGATTTAAAGCTCTCCCCGCTCAATTGCAGTCACAATAATTTCAATGGTTTTGTCAGATTCGAAAGGATCATAGTTTGTTTTTAAGTTGTAACCCTATAGTTGTGCAAATCCTTGCCAAAAAAAGGCGGATAACGCACCACGAAAATCTTTTACCACTTCGTAGGAAGTTATCTGACATTCCCGATCGACCAACTTGATGAGCAAATGCCCTTGCCTGAAATTCATTTTTTTGAGTTCAGCGCCAAATTTATCCCAAAGTTCAGCTTCAATTTTATCGAAATATTGTTTTTGCTCTTTTTTGTTATCTTTTAAGCTATCCAGGAGAGGCGCATAATGATCGAGGCGTTTCCCCGCTTCTTTCGCAAATGGATATACCTTTTTGATATCTTTTACCATCCGGGTGTACTGGCGCTCTGCGCTGCGGGTTTTAAATCCCGGAGGAGAATAATAAATATATTCAAACATGGGTAATTCCATAAATAGCAGGGTATCGCCATCAATGGCTGTTCCATGAAGTATTACCGATCCCTCTTCAATCTGTGCAATCACTGAAATTGGGAAAAGAAATAGAAAAAAGACGGATATAAGGAGTGTTTTTCGCATCGGGGACACGCAATTCAAGAATTATGCCAAAGAAAGATTACGGCAATAACCAAGGGATAAATCATTATCCCTGATATAATTAGGCTACTTTGAGTTTGGCTGCGGCAATTTTACTTAATTGTTTCTCAGCGTATGATTTGGTGATTTTTAGGCTTTTTTTCTCTTTCGATCCGGGCATTTCAAACATAGCGTCGGTAAGTACAGCCTCCATAAGTGATCGTAAGCCACGGGCACCTAATTTAAACTCAATAGATTTATCTACGATATACTCTAATGCTTTTTTATCGAAACTCAATCCAATATCATCCATTTGAAAGAGCTTGATGAATTGTTTGGTGAGGGCATTTTTCGGTTCCGTGAGGATACGGGTCAGCGCTTCCTTATCCAGGGGATTCAGATAGGTCAATACGGGTAAACGTCCGACAATTTCAGGAATCAGACCAAAGGATTTTAAATCCTGTGGAGCGATATACTGAAGCAGGTTATTACGGTCGATACTCTCTCTGTTTTTAGTCGCTGCATATCCCACCACATTTGAACGCATCCGGCTGGCAATTTTTTTATCCAGACCATCGAAGGCACCTCCGGCGATAAAGAGAATATTCTGCGTATTTACCTGAATCATTTTTTGTTCCGGGTGCTTACGTCCACCCTGCGGGGGAACATTAATAACGGCTCCTTCGAGTAGTTTTAACAAAGCCTGTTGTACGCCTTCTCCCGAAACATCGCGTGTGATGCTGGGATTATCACTTTTGCGGGCGATTTTATCGATTTCGTCAATAAAAACAATTCCCCGTTCCGCCGATTTTACATCATAGTTTGCAGCTTGTAACAGCCTCGAGAGTATACTTTCTACATCCTCACCAACATAACCCGCTTCTGTAAGCACCGTTGCATCAGCAATCGCAAAAGGTACCTTTAACATCCGTGCGATAGTTCGCGCCAGTAAGGTTTTGCCGGTTCCGGTTTCGCCTACAATAATAATATTTGATTTTTCGATTTCCACATCATCGTCCTCGGTGGAATAGTGATACTGGGCAACCCGTTTATAATGATTATAAACAGCTACGCTTAATACTTTTTTGGCTTCATCCTGTCCGATAACATATTGATCGAGATAGCGTTTAATTTCGGCCGGTTTTAGTATTTCAAACTCACCGAACAGGTCCGGATTTTCCCGCAGTGCAAGTAATTCTTCATCGACAATTAATTTCGCCTGATTGATGCAGTAATCGCAAATATGGGCGTCGATACCCGCAATGAGAATATTGACCTCTTCCTTGGATCGTCCGCAAAAAGAACACTTGTCGTTATTTCTGGCCATTGGTTTTGTTTATTATTTACTCATTTTTTGTGAGCACTTCGTCGATCATACCATACGCTTTTGCCTCTATGGAACTCATCCAGAAATCTCTGTCGCCGTCGGCCCAGATTTTATCGTACTCCTGTCCGGTATGTTTGGCAATAATAGTATATAGTTCTTCTTTAATTTTTCGAATTTCCCGGGCTGTAATTTCAATGTCCGAGGCTTGTCCCTGTGCACCGCCTAAGGGCTGATGAATCAGAATCCGGGAATGGTTTAAAGCACTTCGTTTTCCTTTGGCTCCGGCACATAGCAGTATTGCTCCCATCGAGGCAGCCATTCCGGTACAGATTGTAGCAATGTCAGGAGCTACATATTGCATGGTATCGTAAATTCCAAAACCGGCATATACACTTCCACCGGGGGTGTTTAAATAAATGGTGATGTCTTTTGACGGATCAACTGATTCAAGAAAAAGTAGTTGTGCTTGAATGATGTTGGCAACATAATCGTCGATGGGTACCCCAAGAAAAATGATGCGATCCATCATTAACCGGCTGAATACATCCATGGTGGCAATATTCATCTGGCGTTCTTCGATGATGGTTGGGGAAATATAATTACCAGCTAAAGAAGTATACCTGTCGAACGATAAAGAGTTGATACCCCGGTGTTTGACAGCAAAATTTCTAAACTCGTCTGTTTTCATAGTATTACTTTTCGTAGGTTTTTGTTATCAAAGCAACAAATTCATCGTAGGAAAGTTCTTTTTCAATCACGTTGAGATTTGTTTTAAAGACATGAAGCAATGCTTTTTCATAGAGGTGATCATAAATACTCTTCACCTGTTCTTTGTTTTGCATCAGGCTATCAATGATCATTTTTGTCTGTTCCTTCATCTCACCGGTCTCCTCCTGTCCATTGAGAAATAGCGCTCTGATATGGTTGCGTATTGCATCAGAGGTGATATTGAGTTCGGGATGGTTGTTATTCAGTGATTTTTCTATCAGATTCCATCGCATCGATTTCAGGAAGCTGTCAAACTGTTCCTCC
>RZYD01000317.1 GCA_009930445.1 Bacteroidia bacterium
TCTTCTACAACCGCTTCGCTAGAGGAAGTCAGAGGGGTGCAGAGGAAGAGTGTTTAAGTTTGACGTATTAAGTATTAAGTCTGAGGACAGGTGGTAGAGAGAATATTACTCTCTATTCCTCGGCCAAGTTTGCTCTAGTGAATGAAATGAACGGTTGTGAAAAAAATCTTCTACAACCGCTTCGCTAGAGGGAGTCAGAGGGGTAGAGAGCTCGTGGAGGATAAGATTCGCGTGATGGGTGTGATTCGTTGTTTAATGAACCCCGAAAACTGATTTTTCCAACCGAAAAAATGAAAGGTGAAATATGAATTTAAAAATTGTGCTTGAGCCCAGTAATGATGGCGGTTTTACGGTTTTTGTTCCAGCGCTGCCCGGTTGTATTAGTGAGGGGGATACACGTGAGGAAGCTATTGAAAATATACGCGAAGCGATTGACCTGTATCTTGACCCCGTTGACGATGATATTTTAGGTGTGGAAAACGCTGAATTATTGGAAGTGGCCTTATGAATAAAGTGCCCAACTTATTCTGAAACATTGAAAATAACAGTCCCCGCTCACCGACCGGTTAAAAGAACTACGCTTGCGCACATCCTAAAACAAGCTCGTCTCAGTGTTAGTGATTTCCTGGACTTGATATGATGAGAGAGCCGTCAATGTGTTACACTGAGAGCATCATCAAAAGTTCCAATCATTGGAAAATTTGAAAATACTGCCCATAGGGGGGATTTAATGCTAACGACGAACCAAGAACAAAAAAATCAAAAGAGTTGTCTTCAAATTGCAGATAATGAGTAATAGCATGTAGAACGAGGTGTTTATTATGACAGTTTTGGATACGAAAAAAGTGAGTAAGGATCTTTTAGAAAGATTGCATTATACTTCAGTAGAAGATGCAGGGCTTTCGATGCTTCATCTTTCATGTATGGCTAAAATATCGGAATATAAGTCCGATGATGAGCGTTACGAAAAGAAATATAAGTCATCATTTGCTGAATTTTCGAAAAAAATTAATCAGCAGATGAATGAAGAGGATTTTGAGGAAGAGGACGATCTGCTCGCTTGGCAATATGCCCACGATGCCCGCACATATTGGGAAAACAAGCTTCAGGAATTAAACACATGTTGCTGAACATAGAAAAGGCATATCCTGAGTTAGTGCGAACTCTGGATGTTATCAGGTTTCGTCAAGATGGTTTTACCTATGAATTTGTTGCGAAGGTTGAATTGATTGATCGAAGCATCCTCCATATCAGGGATTATCTTTTTTTCGATGGCTCTCACAAATATGCATATCAGTGGCAATATGCAGAGGGAAAACTAATTGCGCGTTGGGATAATGCAAGGCATTGGCCGAATGTTTCATCATACCCACACCATGTTCATACAAAAGATGGAGATGTATTGTGTTCAAACGTGCGATCGCTGGAAGATGTCCTGGCTGAAATTCAGCGGCGTATACGCGATTAGTGGCTATTAGTGAAATATCAGTGGTTAGCAGAGGAAATATATTCAAGCGTTTTTCCAACATGAACTATTTTCGAAAAGCTAAAATTAATGGTGGAATGACTGCTTGGCCGAATGGTTTGGATATTGCCCCTGAATCAATATATGAAAAGTGCGAGCAGGGGTGCTCCACTTGAAGGGATGCCCTTATTTTCAAGGTAAGCTCTCGCGGTAGTTTGAGCGAAGCGACGATGAGTTTTGCTTTCGCGAAATATGTGTGTTGAGCGGTCTGGGGATTGGATTGATTGCGAAAGGGCGTAGGGTGGATTTCCTAATCCGCCATTATTCACGACGTTTTTGTGCCTTTTTGGGTCATCATGTGCAAAAAAGAGCTGAAACGGAAGTCGGACCTCAGAATTCTGATCTCTGACTTCGGAGTGCAGACCACGGACATTCGCTCTCTATTCCTCGGGCAAGTTAGCTCTAGTGAATGAAGTGAACGGTTGTGAAAAAAATATTCAACCACCCGTTTCCGTTGGTCACTGGAGTACACGGAGGGCACGTCGCGACAGGATAAGCCCAGTGTATCGGGACTTATAGAACGTAACTATGAAGAAAGATACAATAGATACCCGGTGGGTAATCACTCCCACTCGGCAAAGGTTAGCCACCATCCGGAAACGAACATTGCATAGTTGACCCATAAGGGCGGCAGACGTATGGACCGAATTGTCGGGCGGCGGGAAACATGATGAGTTGCGCGAGGGGGAATTTTGGGCGGTGAAAGACATATCCTTCGAACTCAAACGCGGGGAATGCCTGGGACTCATTGGGCACAATGGGGCTGGGAAAAGTACCTTGCTCAAAATGCTGAATGAACTCATCAAGCCGGATCAGGGGCGCATTGAAATGCGCGGACGTGTCGGGGCGCTGATTGAACTGGGGGCGGGCTTTAATCCCATTATGACCGGTCGGGTCGCGAAAATACTAAATAATAATGGCATTTGTATCTGTGGAATAAAGATTTAATAGGATAAGATGTAAATTATATCAAAAAGGTAAGTGCTATGCAAACGATGCAGGTGAGAACAAAGGTGGATACAGATGGACATTTGCGATTGGATATTCCGTTTGAGCCTCGGGATATGGAGGTCAATGTTCTATTGGTAATTGAGTCGGATCAGCCCAAGCAGGAACGGTATGATTTCTCTCACTTAATGGGAAAACTTAAATGGAAAGGGGACGCCGTTAGGGTACAAAGGGAGTTGCGTAATGAGTGGTAGGGATAAATACATTCTGGATACGAACGCTATAATATCCCTATTGGATGGAAATACAAAGCTCAACGATCTTATTAAAAATGCAGAATGGATTGGTATATCTGTGATATCGGAACTGGAGTTTTTGTCTTACCCACAACTCGATGAAGCCGATGTTTCGCTTTTTAACACATTCAAAGGCCTGATTGAGGTGGTCGATATAGCCAATTCAAATATTCCACTCATGCGTTCCATTATTGAAATACGAACAAAATATAAGGTGAAGTTACCCGATGCCGTTATTGTTGCTGTAGCCATGAACTCTGACGCTATTTTACTAACAGACGATAAACAGCTTCTTGGTTTATTTCGAAATATAACTCAAGCTTTACCCTGAGGGACTTAAAGAAAGAATATTTAACCACCCGTTCCCGTTGGTCACTGGAGTTCACGGAGGATACGGAGTTGGAATTTCAGTTGTTTGTAATGCATGAGCTCCGTGTACTCCGTGCTCTCTAGCGAAGCGGGTGGTAAAAAAGAAAACAATGTCAGCCACGAAAAGGCGCACAATGCGCGAAAACTCAGGTTG
>RZYD01000318.1 GCA_009930445.1 Bacteroidia bacterium
CATCCACCAGCTCTCCCTTTACGGTGGAGCCTCTTTTACCTCTCCTGTTACCGGGTCTTCAATAATGCATCTTTATGCTTTCGATTTTGATTACACTTACCTGAGAAAGTCAGGAAAACTCGCAGAAACAGGTATTGACCTTCTTGCAGGGGGTGCTTTTGCCATGCGTTTTGCCATGCGAAATCATCTGCAGTTCAGTAATAATAATTTTGATATGGATCAGGCCTTCTCATTGGCCCTTGCCGGTATGGCCAAAACTTCGGTGAAGCTTAAAAAAAGAAACCTCGACATCCATTGGAAGTTGGCATTGCCGGTGGTCTCTGTCTCTATAGTTCCCGGATATATCGGACGTCAGCCGGAAGGGTATATCATTAATGAAGAGGATGAGGACTGGCTCACGCCTCTTCGAAGCAGCAAAATATTATCCTTTGGACATTTTTTCAGGATGATTAGTGATTTTGGGGTTGTATGGAATTTCATGAATGGAAATGCTCTATTGGTAAAATATCGTTGGGATTTTACACAAAATTCTTCCGGAAATTACATCGCAGATGCAAAACACCAATTTAGTTTTGGTTTTATTATTTACCTGAATTAGCCCGCAGCCATGAAATATATTTTTTGTTTTTTTCTTTTTGTGCTGTTTTTTTCTTCCTGTGAAAAAACAATATGGAAAAACGACCCTGCCAATGATCCGGTATCTAATTTTGAAACACTATGGAATACGGTCGATCAGAAGTACAGCTTTTTTGATTATAAGAATATCGACTGGGATTCAGTCTATACTTTTTATATCCGTAAGATTGATGAAAACACCACCGATCGCGAGCTTTTTGATTATTGTGCAGCGGCCCTTTATGCATTACGCGACGGCCATGTGAATATTATCAGTACCTGGGATGCTTCGCGAAACTGGGACTGGATGCTCAACTACCCGGAAAATTTTAATATGACGATTGTGGAGCGCAATTATCTTGGTGAGGATCATTGGCGGACGGGCGCGTTGTTAAATCAGATTATTGATAGTGTGGGGTATGTTTACTATGGAAGTTTCGGCTCGGGCGTGCGTGGTGAGCAGATGGATATTTTACTGGAGCGTTTTAAGGGGCTGAAGGGAATCATCATTGATGTCAGAGGTAACGGAGGAGGAAACATGGGGAATGCGGTAACGATTACCGGACGATTTACTCCTGAGGAGTATGTTTTTGGCAGTTATGTTCAGAAATCCGGTCCGGGGCATGACGAATTCACCGACCCCGTTGCGTTGCGGCAGAAGCCCGGCGGAGAGGCGCAATACACCGGAAAAGTGGTGGTATTGACAAACCGGAGTTGTTACTCAGCAACCAACGATTTTGTAGCCCGTATGAAAGTGCTTGACCATGTAACGATTATGGGAGATAAGACCGGCGGCGGTGGAGGACTACCGATCTATAACGAGCTTCCCAATGGCTGGAGATACCGGTTTTCTGCCACACAGACCTTTGATGTTGATGGTAATAACATCGAAGGCGGTATTGAACCTGACATATGGGTATCGCTAAATCCTGAGGATGAAGCCACTGGTGTGGATACGATGATTGAGGCGGCGGTGGAGTATTTGAAAGTTATCTAAATTGTTCGTAAATTTGGATTGCAAAATAATAACCATAGTTTTTATTATCAAAATAACCAACGTCATGAAAAGGTTTTTTACAATTGCATTACTATTTGTTTTTGGAATGATTGGTGTTTTGTCTGCTCAAACTACCACCGTTTATTCCTATGATTGTAATTCCCAGGGGGGATGGACACTTTCCGGGACAATTCCTAATTCCGGAACGGTGAATCAACTTTCAGGATCATGGTCTGTTGTTACACCAACAACGCCATCTCCGTATGAAAATGCTTGTTTCTATACAGAAGGAAACAGCCCTTATCTTGAGGCAGGGGCAGGAAACTTTTTGGTTTATGTCTTAACAAGTCCCAGTATAAATCTATCCGGATATGACAATTGTGCTTTATCTTTTCAGAGCTATCTGGATACAGAAACAGGTAATTGGGATGGGGCATACATAGAATATAATAACGGTGGAGGCTGGAACCTTTTACCCTCGAGTGTGTTATGTCCGGCCTATGATGGAAATATTACAAAGAATGCAGATAATCCATGGGGCGGAACTTACACTAACCCGGCTTGGTTCCAACTTGGAAGTGGTTGGGAGCTTATCACTGCTGATATTAGTTCATATGATAATACATCGATTCAATTTCGGTTTATTCTCTTTTCTGATAATCTAACTGTCGCTAATGGCTGGGCCATTGATGATATAAAAATCGTGAACAATCCTCCGGCGGTAAATATTACAAATGCCATTCAAACAGTATCTCTTACCAATGGTTCATCATATACAGGACAGAGTTATCTGGATTTTGGAACAACAGCTTCCTCAAAAACATTTATCATTCAGAATAATGGCACCAATTCAACACTGAATCTGACTGGTACACCTGACGTTTCAATCTCCGGGTCTTCTAACTTTACAGTTGTCCAGCAACCCGCCTCCTCAACAATTAGTGGTGGAGGAACCCAACCATTTGTGATTCAGTTTACACCAACTGCACCATTAGGGTATAAATATGCAACGATAACAGTTCAAAATGATGATATTTACAGTACTTGTCCCAATAGCTCTAACTACACATTATATTTACGTGGAGAGATGTCAAACCAACCTCCGGTAGCAAACAATGATTCATGGATTGTTTATGTGAATGACTGGCGGTCAATACCAGGAAAACCAACAGGTGGGGTACTGCTTAATGATACGGATGGCGATAGCGATCCTTTAACTGTAGGTAATCCCGGAAACAGAACTTCCACCTTGGGTGTAACGGTGAATCTTGCTTCTGATGGTTCTTTTACTTATACAGCTCCTGCAAATCAGGTTGATGTAACGGATTCTTTTACTTATTATGCCAACGACGGACAGGCAAACAGTAATACTGCAACAGTGAGTATATATTTGAGAAAAGCAATCTATAATGGTACCGCACCAAATGGAACTGCAGGAAATTGGAATGGTGGTTATGTTCCAAATAGTACTACGGATGTTGTGTTTGAGTCAGGGAATATTGAGGTCTCTACAAGTATGGTTATAAGGAACCTGCAGATTTATAATGCAGCAACATTTTATTGTACAGGTGGCGCAACACTTATTGTAAATAATTCCATTGGAAACGAGCATAGAACAGGGATGATGCTATCGTCACCCCTTATAATAAAATCAGGAATTAAAGTA
>RZYD01000319.1 GCA_009930445.1 Bacteroidia bacterium
CGCGCCGATGTTTACATGAAACCCGATCAAGTCTCACTGGCCATCGGGAAAGGAGGATTTAATATCAAACTTGCCGGAAAACTTACCGGCTACGAAATTGATGTATATCGCGATACAGAAGGCGATAACGAAGATGTTGTACTCAGCGAATTCTCCGATGAAATCGATGAATGGATCATTAAAACACTGAACGATATCGGTTGTGATACGGCAAAAAGTGTACTCGAAATTCCCGTGGAAGAACTCGTTCGCCGTACCGACCTCGAAGAAGAAACCATTCAGGAGGTCGTACGGATATTGAAATCTGAATTTGAATAATTTTAACCTATATATACCGGCAGCTGAATACCCGGAAGAATAAGCCGCCGTCCTAAATCGCAGTGTATGATAAAAAAATTTAATTTGATCCGGGGTAGCAACCTTTTTCAAATTATGGTAGACAAAAAAAGACCGACACGATTAGCAAAAGCAGCCAAGGAATTTAACGTTGGGGTACATACCATCGTTGAATTTCTTCATAAAAAAGGGTTTAAGGAAGTGGAAGACAACCTTAACTACAAGCTAATGCCTGAAATGGTTGATCTTGTGGCCAAAGAATTCCAATCTGAAAAAAGCCTCAAAGATGAAGCTGCCAAGCTGGAAATAGATTATAAAAAACTTCACGCCGAAAGCGAGAAGAAAACTACGGTTAAAGCGACCCCGGCAAAGGAACTGGAGCCGGAACTGGAATCGGCCGACCTGTATATCAAGGATGGCTTTGTACCCTCAAAACCCCAGGTGAAAGAAGAAAAACCTGCGGCAAAACCGGTACCCCAGCCCCATAAGCCTGAAGCTGAAGTTGAAAAAGCCCCTGCACCCGCCCCGGATGAAAAACCGGAAAAACAACCTGCAGAAACGAAACCGCAAGTGGAGGAATCCGTAATTCCCGCACCCCAACCCGAAGTAAAAAAGGCAGAAATAACCCCTCCGCCTGAGCCTTCGGAAGAGAAACCATCCCCCCGGGAAAAAGAAGAAATTGAAAATCAAACCAAACCGCAGCCTGTCCCGGAGTCAGAAAAACCTAAACAGGAAGTAACTGCGCAGGAAGGCCCCAAAAAACAGGAGCCTGAAGAAGAAGTAACACCAAAAACAACCCCGGAAAGAAATGAATCCGACGACTCCAGCAACCTGCGTATTCTGGGCACAATAAACCTGGATGAAATGAATCAACGCACTCGTCCGCCCAGAAAATCAAAAGAAGAAAAACAAAAAGACCGCCAGGACCGCAAAAAACCGGAACCCAAGCAACAAGCACAAGGACAAAAAACACCGCATCAGGCAAAACCGCAACAACCGGTGAACCCTGAACCTTCGCCGGAACCAGCACAACCTTCAAAACCCATTGAAGAAAAACCGGTAACTCAGGGAAAAGAAAAACCCGATAACTTCCTGGAAACAAAAGTTGAAAAATTGGCCGGAGTAAAAATTCTTGGTTCCATTGAACTCCCCGTCGAGAAAAAACCGGAAAAGAAAAAACCCGTTGCCTCCTCGACAGATTCGATACAAAAACGAAAAAAACGGAAACGGATTCATAAACCTGGAGAAACAAAACCGCAGGATCAAAACAGACCCCAGCAAAAACAAAATAGCAGCGCACGGGATAACAAAGCAAAACCAAAAAAAAGAAAAGAAATTGCTAAGCCCGAAGTATCGGACGAAGACGTTCAAAAACAGATCAGCGAAACGCTGAAACAACTCGAATCAAGAGGAAAATCAAAAGCCTCAAAACACAGAAGAGATAAAAGAGCGAAGGTCCATCAAACCGAACAGGCCGATATGGCGCGACGGGAAGCTGAAAAACGGGTGCTTAAAGTTACTGAATTTGTAACCGTAAGCGAACTGGCCACAATGATGGAAGTTCCGCCTACTAATGTTATTAGCACCTGTATGTCGCTGGGTCTCTTTGTTTCTATCAACCAACGACTGGACGCAGAAACACTTTCGCTTATTGCAGAAGAATTTGGTTTTACGCTCGAATTTGTCAGTGTGGAAGTGCAGGAAGCGATCGACGAAGATATGGAATCAAGCGACGAAAAATCTGCTGCAGAGCCACGTCATCCCATTGTAACGGTAATGGGTCACGTCGATCACGGAAAAACCTCCCTGCTCGATTATATCCGCCACACCAATGTAATTGCAGGCGAAGCCGGAGGAATTACACAACATATCGGCGCTTACGAAGTTACGCTGGAAGATAATCGCAAAATCACTTTCCTCGATACACCCGGGCACGAAGCGTTTACCGCCATGCGCGCCCGTGGAGCACAGGTAACCGACGTAGCCATTATCGTCATCGCTGCCGATGATAAAGTGATGCCACAAACCATTGAAGCAATCAACCATGCGCAAGCCGCAGGCGTACCCATTGTTTTTGCCCTGAATAAAATTGATAAACCGAATGCAAACACCGAACTGATCCGTGAAGGACTCGCCAATATGAACATTCTGGTTGAAGACTGGGGCGGAAAATATCAGTCACAGGAAATTTCAGCGAAAAAAGGAATAAATATTGAAAAATTGCTGGATAAAGTGCTCCTCGAAGCAGAAATCCTTGAGCTATCCGGACACCCCCATAATCTGGCAAAAGGAACGGTACTTGAATCGTCGCTCGACAAAGGGCGTGGATATCTGGTAAAACTTTTAGTACAGGATGGTACCCTCCATGTGGGAGATATGGTTCTTGCCGGTGCACATTGTGGCCGTGTCAGGGCATTACATAACGAACGAAATCAAATTGTAACCGAAGCCGGTCCTTCCACGCCCGTACTCATGCTGGGATTAAGTGGAGCGCCCCAGGCCGGTGATGGTTTTAATGTATTGGCCGACGAAGCCAGAGCAAAAAAAATTGCCGCAAAGCGTCAGCAATTGCAACGCGAACAAGGCATCCGAACACAAAAACATATTACCCTCGACGAAATTGGCCGACGCATTGCCGTTGGTAACTTCAAAGAACTGAATATTATTGTTAAAGGCGATGTGGATGGCTCCGTAGAAGCACTCTGCGATTCACTCCTCAAACTCTCCAACGATGAAGTTCAGGTAACGATTATCCATAAATCAGTGGGCCAGATTACCGACTCTGATGTCCTTCTTGCCACCGCTTCTGATGCCATTATTATCGGATTCCAGGTCAGACCGTCGCTCAGTGCCCGAAAACTGGCAGAAAGCGAACAAATCGACATCCGTCTTTACTCAGTAATCTACGATGCCATCAACGAACTCAAAGATGCCATCCA
>RZYD01000320.1 GCA_009930445.1 Bacteroidia bacterium
AATTATTGATGCCGGTGCTGCCTTTGCCCATGGCCAGACGTATGTTGCACTGAGCCGCTGCCGCACGCTGGAAGGAATTATCCTCAAAACCAGAATTACCGATGATTCCATTATCTGCGATCAGAGTGTTTCAGGTTTTACCCGGCAAATGAAGCTCAATCAACCCACAATTCAGCAATTTGAACAGGCGAAACAGGCCTACCAGCTTACCCTGCTGACCGAACTCTTCCGATTCAAAAAACTAGTACAACAAACTTCATATTTGCACTATTTCATCCGAAAAAATCAAAATGCAATCTCCGGAACACTTCCTGTTATTCTTCAAAAAATACATAACGAATCCCTAAAAAATCTGGAGGAAACGGGAGAAAAGTTTATTCTGGAAATACATCATATCCTCAGGGATAATCCGGATGCAGAAAACAACGCTTATCTGCAAAACCGCATACAAAAAGCCTCCGGGTATTTTACTCAGCATATCCACGAAACACTCATAACCCCATTGGATAATGTTACCTGGGAAAGCGATAATTCCACTCTCGAAAAACAACTCAATGAAAAAGTTAAAGAGGTAAATAAACTCAGTAAAGAGAAACATTTCTTAATTGATTCGGTAAAGGAAAAATTTGCTATTTCCGAGCATCTTGAAGCACGGGCTAAAAGTATTTTCCAATCGGAAACAAATAAAAGCCGTCTGCGAAAAAAACAGATCGAGACAAAACATCCGGAACTTTATCAAACACTTACTGCGTGGAGGAAGCGCCTCGCACTGGAAAAAAATCTACCTAACTACTTGATTGCCAGTCACGATCTTTTGGTTACGATCACCAATGAATTACCTATCGATAAAAATCATCTGTTAACCTTGCCGGGACTGGGCAAAAAACGTGTCGAACAATATGGCAATGCAATTATTACCATGGTGGAAGATTATTGCAGATTAAAAGATATCCCGCCCGGAGTGAATACACTTACAAATAAAAAAGCCAAAACAAAAAAGCCAAAACAAGGCGATAGTGCCGCGCAAACTTACGTACTCTTCAGAAAAGGGATCAGCATTGAAGAGATTGCCATAGCAAGAAATCTCTCCCCCGTCACCATCGCTATCCATCTGGTAGCGTTTATCCTGAAAGGCGAACTGGATGTTACAGAACTGGTGGACGAAGAAAAACTGGCAATGATTCAGAAATATTATGAACTAAATCCATCGGCATCGCTAAAAGAGGCCAAAGCAGCACTATCCAATGATATCTCGTATGAAGAACTGCACTATGTACTGGCGGCAAAAAAATCAGAATACCCGCTCGATCACAAATAAAATTCCCGTATCATTGTAAAAAAATAACCATCATGTCGAATTCTTGCATGACATCTAATAACATATTATTTATCAAGTCATTGCGAAAATTACTCCTTTCGAATATCATCTTTTCTGAATTATAAAAATGGCAAAACTCCCCGGATAACGCCCCCAGTAAATTTTCGCTTACCTGTACCTGCTATTTTTCTTGAACATACGAAAATGATTCCCTATCTTGACTATTTAAATCATCTCATCAATAAAAACTCAGAGGAATTCGGAAGATATAAAAACCTGAAGTGGCTGTCACCATTCGAAGCCGAGTCCTATGAGCAAAAACGGAACCAATTACTTTCGGCTTCACTAAACTGGAGCTTTCAGGTTACAAAACCCTGGATTAATCACCTATCAAAAGGGTGTCAGATTTGCGGTTCAGGGAAATGGCTTTGCCTGTTTATCGCCGGAAAATGCAATGCTTCCTGCTTCTATTGCCCCGCACCCCAGCAGCAAGATGATATCCCGACCGCACAACAGCTTCAATTCAACGATGCAGTGGGCTTCCGTGAATTTGTCGATTTTTTTGCTTTTTCCGGAGTAAGTTTCAGTGGCGGAGAACCCCTACTGGCCTTTAATAATGTAATACATTACCTGCAGGAGCTTAGAAAAAACGGCAACCCTACCCTGTATATCTGGTTATATACCAACGGGATACTGGCCTCGCAGGAAAAACTAAAAAAACTTGCAGCGGAAGGACTCGATGAAATCCGGTTTGATATTGGCGCCACTGGCTATAATCTAACGGCATTAAAAAAGGCAACCCACCTTTTCCCAACACTTACAGTAGAAATACCAGCTATTCCTGAGGAACGGGAAAAGCTAAAACAATTGCTTCCCCAACTCATTGATGCCGGGGTTACCCAGCTAAACCTTCATCAACTGCGCCTGACGCATTACAATGCAGAAAAACTAATTGCCCGGGGGTACACTTTTCTGCATGGTGAAGCTCCGGTGGCACTTGAATCTGAGCTTACGGCACTGGAAATAATGCAATTTGCCGTAGAAAAACACCTTCCAATAGGTGTGAACTATTGTAATCTTCAATATAAACGGCGCTTTCAAAAGGCCGGATATCGGAAAACCATTGCAACAAAATTTGCCGATCCATTAGAAAAAGTCACAAAACAGGGCTTTCTTCGCTCCCTCTATGTTAGCGAGGAGGAAATTCATTTACTCGAAACCCTCAATCACCCTCAACTCAGCAGGGTCACAACAGAACAATTTTTATCCTGCTTTTCCCGCTACAAAACAGTTATCGTAAGGTACCGGGGAATAATTCTGCATGAAGATTCCGGAGAATTTCTACAAACGGTACCCTTCAACACCGGATCAAAAACCCTTCAGTGTACACCGGCAAATGCTATCATTCCCATCGAATTACATGGAGAACAAATCCAGAAATTTGTACAGCTGATCACTTCCGAAAACGATGCGATGGCACCGCCTGACAACGAAACACTCTTTCTGATCTGGCAGCATGAATTTATTGAGAAAGGATTACGGCCCTATTATTAAACAAGAAACAAAATCAATTGTTATACTGAAGATTCAATAACACAACCGTTTCAATTCACCTAATTAACTGAAGCTATGAGCGACAAAATGGATTTAACCGGAAAAACCATTCTCATTGTTGAGGATGAGCCCAACAACTGCGCACTGCTCGAGGCCTATTTGGCTTCAACCCATGCAAAAGTTATTACCACTGCTTATGGGCTGGAGGCCTTTGCTATAATCCGGGATCAGCCGATTGACCTGGTTTTGATGGATATTCGCCTTCCCGACTCAAATGGATTAGAGATAACAGCTGAAATCAGAAAAACCCATCCCAATCTGCCAATCATTGCTCAAACGGCCTTTGCACAAATTGAAAATAAAGA
>RZYD01000321.1 GCA_009930445.1 Bacteroidia bacterium
GAAGTAGCCGCAGAAGTGATCGTGATTCCACGTTCCTGCTCCTGCACCATCCAGTCCATTGTAGCGGTTCCGTCATGGACTTCACCGAGGCGGTGATTGGTACCGGTATAATAGAGTATACGCTCAGTCGTCGTGGTTTTACCCGCGTCGATGTGCGCCATAATGCCAATGTTTCTTGTATGTAAAATGGTTAACGACATTTACTCTTTTATACCTTTATATAACACGTTTTGTATTCGTAATTGATTTAGAATCTGAAATGTGAGAATGCTTTATTGGCTTCTGCCATGCGGTGGGTGTCTTCTTTACGTTTAAAAGCAGCACCTTCTTCTTTATAGGCAGCGACAATCTCTCCGGCCAACTTCGCGCCCATCGTTTTTTCATGGCGTTTACGGGCAAATCCGATAAGGTTTTTCATTCCGATGGAGCTTTTACGACCCGGTCGGATTTCAGAAGGAATCTGGAAAGTAGCACCTCCTATTCGACGTGAACGAACCTCCACCGCAGGGGTTACGTTTGCGAGTCCCTTTTTCCATACTTCCAATCCGTCTTCTCCGGTTTTTTCGCTTACCAGCTCAATAGCATCATAAAAAATTTTGAAGGCAAGGTTTTTTTTGCCACTCAACATGAGGTTATTGACAAATTTCGAAACCAAAGGATCGTTAAACTTTGGATCGGGAAGAATTATTCGCTTTTTTGGTTTTGATTTTCTCATGATTACTGAATAAAAGAATCAAGTTTCAAATTATTTCTTAGGACGCTTGGTACCATATTTCGATCTGCGTTGTGTGCGGCCTTCCACTCCGGAAGTATCCAATGCACCGCGGATGATATGATAACGGACACCGGGAAGGTCTTTCACCCTACCGCCGCGAATCATCACAATGGAGTGTTCCTGGAGGTTATGTCCTTCTCCCGGAATATACGCGTTAACCTCTTTTTGATTGGTTAACCTAACCCTGGCAACTTTTCGCATGGCAGAGTTCGGTTTCTTTGGTGTGGTTGTATAAACCCTCACGCAAACACCACGCCGCTGCGGACATGAATCCAGCGCCGGAGAACTACTCTTCTCGGTAAGCTGCTGGCGACCTTTGCGGACTAACTGTTGTATTGTCGGCATATTGAACTGTTTAATTACTTTTTATATGTTTTTTACTCGTGTTAAAATTCGGACTGCAAAAGTATAAAATATTTTTATTCAACCTATTAACAATCACAAATTTTTCAATAAACTGATAAACAGTAACTTAAATTCAGTATGCAATTTTCGGGGTACAATTCCCAGGTAGGAAAGACACAGTCACTTTCTTGTGGAGCGTGACTTGAAACCTATAACTGTCTTACTCTATCAGGTTCCTCGAATCTTGCGTTAACTGCAGGAAAGTAAGGCTTTTAACCGTGCTTCCCGGATTTAAGGCTGCAAAATTACAACTTCCTGGCCTAACTACCAAAAAAACATGACGATAATTCCATAATTATTTTTTCAACCCACCACATCACGCCCAACTCCTCCACGTAAAAACCCAAAATAGCAGCAATTTGAAAAACAAAAAGGGGCTTCTGACGCCGGCTACAAACCTTATCGCTTGCTATTCAGCACCTCCAAAGGTTTCCTGCCAAGGAATCAATACCTGTCCGCTGAAACATGAATATTCTGTTTATCTTTGCCCCCCGGAAGAGAGAATTGGTTATGGGAAAAAATTTTTTAAACGAGTTAAATGAAGCGCAGCGTCGGGCAGTCGAAGCTACGGAAGGGCCAGTACTTGTGATTGCCGGTGCCGGATCAGGAAAAACCCGAGTCCTTACTTATCGCGTAGCCCATTTGCTCCAAAATGGAGTCGATCCTTTTCAAATTCTCGCCCTGACGTTTACCAACAAAGCGGCCCGGGAAATGCGCGAGCGAATCACTTCTCTGGTAAGCCACGGGCAGGCCAGAAGTGTATGGATGGGCACTTTCCACAGTATCTTTGCACGTATCCTCCGCATCGACGGCCATTGGATGGGTTACCCACCCAATTATACAATTTACGATACCGACGACTCGAAAAGCGTATTGCGCACCCTGGTTAAAGAAATGGGGCTCGACCCCAAGCTTTATGCTGCCAATATCATATTAAACCGCATCTCCGCCGCAAAATCAAGCCTGATCTCCGCTGCAGATTACAATGAAAACCCGGAATTACTGGCACAGGATAAACAAAATGCCCGTCCCCTGATCGGCACAATTTATACTGCCTATCAATCGCGCCTTTTTCGCGCTGCAGCAATGGATTTTGACGACCTGCTGTTCAATACAAACCTCTTGTTGCGTGACCATCCTGAAATTCTTTTCAAATACCAGAAAAAATTCGCCTATATTTTAGTGGATGAGTTTCAGGATACGAACTATTCGCAATACCTGATTACTAAAAAGCTATCTGCTGATAATGAAAATATCTGTGTGGTTGGCGATGATGCGCAAAGTATTTACGCGTTTCGCGGGGCCAACATCGAAAATATCCTGAACCTGAAAAATGATTATCCTTCGCTTCAGGTTTTTAAACTGGAACAGAATTACCGCTCCACAAAAAATATTGTTCAGGCCGCAAACTCAATTATTGAAAAAAACAAAAAACAAATTCAGAAAGAAGTATGGACAGACAACCCGGAGGGGAATAAAATTGAAATTCTGAAAGCAGTTTCCGACTCAGAGGAAGGGGTTTTGGTAGCTGATGCCATTTTTAAGGCAAAAATGAATTTTCATATAAAAAATGAAGATTGTGCCATTCTTTATCGCACCAACGCGCAATCGAGAAGCATGGAAGAGGCTCTGCGAAAAAAAAATATCCCTTATCGTATTTACGGGGGGGTTTCGTTTTATCAGCGAAAAGAAATCAAAGACCTGCTGGCCTATTTTCGGTTGTCGATCAACCACCGTGACGAAGAGGCGCTGACCCGCATAATAAATTACCCGACACGGGGCATTGGAAAAACCAGTATTGAAAAATTAGTAGCCCGGGCCGGTGAGATCAATATTCCGTTGTGGAACCTATTGGAAGACCGGCAGCAGTGCGCCGCAGCAGGGATCCACAGTGGCACGGTGAATAAAATTGTTGATTTTGTAGCCATGATTAAAAGCTTTGCGGTAAAAATCAACACCCTGAGTGCCTATGAAGCAGCGAAACAAATTACGGGCAGCACCGGAATTATGAAAGAACTGCATGAGGACCGCACCCCAGA
>RZYD01000322.1 GCA_009930445.1 Bacteroidia bacterium
ATTGGGTTTATCGTTATGCTGTAGCTGAAGAATAAGTGTGGTGAGGTTTTCGTCTTGCGTCGACTCCAGAAGTTGAATTCCATTCGGAAGGATGGTTTGTGGGTGATCACTCATGTTTCGTACCACATAACGGTAAGTGTTTGTGCGGTAAGTATTTTTAATCTCTTTGACATTTCCTTCCAGGATTTTTTTTGCGTTGTCGATCAATGCGATATGGTCGCAAAGCTCTTCCACTGAGGCCATATTATGGGTAGAAAAAATTACCGTGGAACCGTTTTTACGTAACGTGAGAATTTCGTCTTTGAGCAAGTTTACATTAATGGGGTCAAATCCGGAGAAAGGTTCATCGAAAATCAGTAAATCCGGTTTGTGAAGAATCGTAACAATAAATTGTACCTTTTGAGCCATTCCTTTAGAAAGTTCTTCCACCTTCTTGTCCCACCAGTTAAGAATATCAAATTTTTCAAACCAGTGTTTTAGTTTTTTGATGGCTTCGTGGCGGGGTATGCCTTTCAGTTGTGCGAGGTAAATCGCCTGTTCTCCGACTTTCATTTTTTTATACAATCCGCGTTCTTCCGGCAGGTAGCCTATCCGGGTGATATGCCGGGGTCTGAGTTTCTCTCCTTCAAAAAAGAGTTCCCCGCTATCGGGTGCCGTAATTTGGTTAATGATGCGAATGAATGTCGTTTTACCTGCGCCATTAGGGCCCAGCAGGCCATAGATGCTTTGTTTGGGCAGGCTGATGCTCACCCTGTCGAGCGCCACATGGTGCTGGAACTGTTTGCTGACATTAACCGCTTTGAAAAATTCCATAGCTGAGGTTTATGTTTGTTTGTATTCTGTTTGCTTATTTCTCTGTTATGCCACAAAAATAGTAAAACCATAGTATTCTGCCTTACTTTTTTTAGTACGGTGACAATTTGTCAATCTTACCGGGGTGGCAGGTTTTTTGCTAATTTTGTGCGCTAAAATTGAATAACAATGGAAGAGACGGAAAAGAAAACGGTGGATCAAACCGGACAGAAAAACAATAACGAGAAAGAATCTGGCAAAGTCACTGAAAATCAAAATATTGAAGAAAAAATTGCCCATACTGAGCCGACAGTAGAAAAATCCGGACAATCAGAGAAAAATGAAATCTCCGATTCGAATAAAAAGAAATTGCGCAGCCGAAAGGGAAAACCCGACAAACTGGCGGATGAAAATGAAGCGCTTCGTTTTCAACTGGCAGAGGTTCAGGATAAATATTTACGGTTGTTTTCGGAGTTCGATAATTACAGAAAACGTACGAATAAGGAAAAAGTAGAGCTGCTCAATACTGCTTCCGCTGCCTTGATTACCGATCTTCTGCCAGTGTTGGATGATATGGAACGTGCCCGGGCAAATTTCGTCCAATCCGAAGATTTGCAGTCTTTTGCTGATGGTATTTTGTTGATTTTTAATAAGTTTAGTAAAATATTGACTGCTAAGGGACTGGCCGAGATGGAATCGACCGGCAAACCTTTTGACACTGATCTGCATGAAGCCATTGCGCAAATGCCGGCAACGGGCGAGAAACAAAAAAATGTAATTATAGATACCACCGAAAAGGGGTATACTATTCACGATAAGGTAATTCGTCACGCGAAGGTCGTTGTTGGCGTTTAACCCCTTATATACACAGGATATTATGTCGAAAAGAGATTATTACGAAATACTGGAAGTATCGAAAACTGCTACCGATGCTGAGATTAAGTCAGCCTACCGAAAAAAGGCTATTCAGTATCATCCGGATAAAAATCCTGATGACCCAACGGCCGAGGATAAGTTTAAAGAGGCTGCCGAAGCTTATGAAGTGCTGAGTAACTCTGAAAAACGAAGCAGGTACGACCGGTTTGGCCATTCGGGGGTGAACGGAGCTGCCGGAGGTGGTTATGGCCAGGGTATGTCGATGGATGATATTTTTAGTCAGTTCGGTGATATTTTTGGCGATGTATTTGGTGGTGGTTTTGGCGGTTTCGGACGCCGGTCTTCAGGCGGTGCAGGACGACGCGTTAACAAAGGTTCCAATCTGCGGGTTAAAGTGAAACTGACCCTTGAAGAAATTGCCAATGGTGTTGAGAAAAAAATAAAAGTTAATAAATATATCCCTTGTTCGCATTGTTCCGGTACAGGATCTAAAGATGGATCCAGCTATGAAACCTGCCAAACTTGCCACGGCACAGGGCAGGTGACCAGAATTCAAAACAGCTTCTTCGGACAAATGCAGACTACCGGAGTATGTCCCACATGTGGTGGTGAAGGGAAAATTATTACCCATAAATGTAATCATTGTGGCGGTGATGGAATTGTAAGAGGTGAGGATATTATTTCCATAAAAATCCCTGCAGGTGTTGAAGACGGGATGCAACTCAATGTGCGTAGTAAAGGGAATGCCGGTGCACGGGGTGGCGTCAACGGAGATCTGATTATTCTTATCGAGGAAATTAAACATGATCACCTGGAGCGTGATGGCCAGAATCTGTTGTACAATCATTTTGTTACTTTTTCTGATGCGGCAATGGGTACTTCCATTGATATTCCAACACTAAACGGTAAGGCACGTATTAAAATTCAGCCCGGAACGCAATCAGGACAGGTTTTGAGACTTAAAGGCAAAGGGTTGCCGGGAGTCAATTCATACGGCCACGGCGATCTTCTGGTGCAGATTAACGTTTGGATTCCAAAACATCTTAATAAAAAGGAAAATGAGCTGCTAGAGCAATTGCGTCATAGTGAAAATATGCAACCTACTCCTACAAAAGCAGAAAAGGGCTTCTTCGATAAAATGAAGGATATGTTTAACTAAACGATCACACCTCGTATAAAAAAGCTTTAACCTACCTACTCCATCATCACCACCTTCCCCCTATACGTCCAATCTTTGTACATATATTGTCTATGAACAATAGATTTATTTATTTCGATACCTTTGCAAGGTAAATAGGTGAGAAAAGAATTATATAGTAATAAAGGTGTTATCTCCTGACTTTAAAAATATAAAACAACGATCCAAATACCATTGTAGCTGCACCGGCACATGCTAAAGCATACCCATACTGAAGGTCGAAGCCTTCCGGTGAATAAAAGATGTACATCATCGTGGTCATGCTCATGAAAATAGCCGGTATAAGTGTAATCCATATGGGTTTCCTGTTTTCATGAAGATATACCGTGATAGTCCACAGAAT
>RZYD01000323.1 GCA_009930445.1 Bacteroidia bacterium
GCCATATTTTTTGTATTTTTTTACGGTGGATGAGCTCCGGGGTATGGGTGAAAAATTCATGGGAGTCATAGATTAACGCACAATTTTTGATTTTTTTTGCCATCCATGCAGCGGCCAGTGTGTCGAGGTCGTTGGCGAAGAGTAATGATGCGGGGTGAAAAAGCAGGTAAAGAAACAGCCGCAGGGAGTATTCTGCATAAAATAGAGCGCTTTTATTGAAAAGTAACCGGAAACGTTTTGTTTGGTATTCACGGTGAAGTGGCAGGCTTTCGGGTAGTTTGCGCCCCACTACCGTAACCTCAAACCCTGATTTTATCAGGGCATTGCATGTTTTATGTACGCGCTGATCTGTCACCAGATCATTAGTGACGCAAACAATGGCTCTCTTCACTATTTTTAGTGCATTTTGTGTGTGTACTGCAAAAGTATATAATTGGAACGTCAGGGGAGCGTGAAAATTGCCTTTTTTATCAAAATCTTTCCTCTATAAAAGCTGATCTCTTTTCAGGAGGTTTTGTATTTTTGCTTTTCATCACTTCCCTGGGTAACGTATTTAATTAAATGGTATGAAGCATTATTCCGATTATGAACTTACACGCTGGAATACTTTTGGTATTGCGTTGAAGGCCAACGAAGTGGTGATATTGGAGCAGGACGAAGATTTTATTGGTTTTGCTTCCCAAAGTGGCTGTTATCCCGGGCCGTTTTTTATCCTTGGCGGTGGCAGCAATGTTCTTTTTTGTGCCGATTTTCCGGGTACAATCGTTAAAATAGCCAACCGGGGTATGGAAGTGGTTAGCCGCGAAAAAGAGGGTGTACTGCTCCGGGTTTCTGCAGGTGAAGCCTGGGAAACGGTGATTGATTTTTGTCTGGAGCACGGATTTGGCGGACTGGAGAATTTGACGATGATTCCAGGCCAGGCGGGGAGTGCAGCGGTTCAAAATATTGGTGCTTACGGCGTTGAAGCCGGGAATGTGATTGAAAAGGTGGAAGTCGTTGACATGGAATCTGGATCCATAGCGCAAATTTTCGCCGCAGATTGCCATTTTGGCTATCGAAGCAGTATTTTTAAAGATGAAAAGTATGGGAAAAAGCTGATCCGGAATGTTTATTTTCGGTTGAGCACTCATCCCCGGGTAAATACCAGTTATGGGGTGGTGAAAACGAGCCTCAGTGCGCAGCATATTGCGCATCCTGAAATTCGTGATGTGGTTGAAATTATTCGCCGTATTCGGGAAGAAAAGTTACCTGATCCGGTGAAACTGGGCAATGCCGGGAGTTTTTTCAAAAACCCCGTGGTTAGCGGCGCCCGCTATGCTTCGTTGCAGGTACAGTTTCCCGGAATTCCCGGGTACCCCCTCGCGGATGGGGCGGTAAAACTGGCGGCCGGATGGCTGATCGAAGCGGCCGGATGGAAAGGCTACCGAGCCGGGGATGCCGGTGTTTATCCTTTGCAGGCCCTGGTACTGGTGAATTATGGTAACGCTACGGGATCAGATATCCTGCATCTTTCTGAACAAATCCGTGCCTCCATACAACATAAATTCGGGGTCATGCTTGAACGTGAAGTGCTGGTACTTCCCTGATGTTTCCTTCCGTTGTTGGAATGCTCCCGGTTTTATGGGATGTAGATGATTTTTTTGGTTTCAAAAAAAGATTCTTCGAACCACTGCGTGATGGCTTCCTCCTGATATTTGCGGCCGATGATCTCCAACTCCCCGGTCAGTTCACCCCCTTTCAGGGCAATTATTCCGTTGTGGATTTTGTTTTGTTGCCGTGAAGCGATTTTCCCTTTTGTCCAGGGAAGAAACTTCGGCATGGATGTAACGGCCCGCGAGACAATAAAGTCGTATTTATCCTTTACTTCTTCTGCCCGGGTTTTTTCGGCTACCGCATTGGTAATCCCGGCTTCATGAATGAACGATTGTACTACAGTGATTTTTTTTCCGATGGAGTCGATCAGGTGGAAGTGGGTTTCCGGAAAGACGATGGCCAGAGGAATTCCCGGGAATCCGCCACCGGTACCGATATCCAGCACTTTAGTACCAGGGGTAAAAGCGATGAATTTTGCAATAGCCAGGCTGTGAAGGATATGCTTAACGGCCAGCGAATCCATATCTTTACGTGAAATTAGATTGATTTTAGCATTCCAGCTTCGGATGTGTTCCTGAAAATGTTGCAAATGCATCACCTGTTCAGCGGTAAGCTCCGGGAAATATTTGGTAATCGCCTTCATACTTTGTTCGCAAATATAGTGTTTTTCAGCGATAGAATCTTCTCCGGTGGTTCGTGTATATTTTTTATTTTTGTATCCTAAACCCTTTTTATGAAGCAAATCCTTGTTCTGTTATTTAGTGTATTCATCGCTGTGCCTCTTTTTTGTCAGTCGGACATGCAGGCACGGCTTGATTATGTGGCGCAGTTTTATCCTATAGCCATTGAGAAGATGCAGCAATATGGCATACCGGCGTCCATCACACTGGCCCAGGGTATTTTGGAATCGGGGAGCGGGCATAGCAGGTTGGCCATAGAAGCTAATAACCATTTTGGGATCAAGTGCCATAAAGAATGGGATGGCCCTGCTTTTTACATGGATGATGACCTTCCGAATGAGTGTTTCCGTAAGTATTCAGATCCGCGTGAGTCGTATAACGATCATTCTCTTTTTCTGACCACCCGTTCGCGGTATGCGTTTTTATTTTCGTATAGCTCAGATGATTATAAAAAGTGGGCCCACGGGTTAAAGAAGGCAGGTTATGCCACGAATCCCCATTATGCCCATTTGCTGATTAAGATTATTGAAGAAACTTCTTTGCATCAATACGATACCATGACGATGTTTCCCGTAATGTCCCACGATGAGCTGGCCATACAGGTATCCAGTAGCAGCGATGTGGCGGCCGATGCAGTCCTGTCCTCTCCTGTGGCTGCTCTTTCTGTGGCTGATTTCGAACAAGTGGGCGCAAGTGATGCAGGTCGTCCGGTGTATGTTCACCGGAATATCCGTTTCATTATTGCCCGGCCCGGGGATACATTTCTCAGCCTGGCTGAGGAATTTGGCCTTTATTCCTATCAAATTTATAAAAATAATGAATTGAAAAGGGATGATGCGTTAACCGTTGGAGAGATGGTGTATCTGGAAAGAAAAAACAATAAAGCAACGGAGGCTTCGCATACGGTTCACCCGGGAGAATCGTTACGTTTTAT
>RZYD01000030.1 GCA_009930445.1 Bacteroidia bacterium
TAATTTTTCCGGAGTCGTTTTTCCCGGGTCAAAGGTTACCAGTACCGTTTGTGCCTTCGAATCGGTGATAATATCTTTCACCCCCTTTTCAAAAGCCAGGTTTTTTGTAATCGTCGCTTCACAAGCCTCACAATGCATATTCGCATGAATTTTTGTGGTTTCTGTTTTTTTTCCATCGGCAAACGCTTGAGGAGAAACCAAAACCATCAGCATCAAAGTTAACGCTGCAATTGTCATTTTTGCCATTGTTTTCATCGTTTAATGTTTTAAGATAAGATAAGATTAATTA
This sequence comes from Bacteroidia bacterium, assembly GCA_009930445.1. Taxonomy (GTDB): domain Bacteria; phylum Bacteroidota; class Bacteroidia; order Bacteroidales; family BM520; genus BM520. The sequence continues at coordinate 290 of RZYD01000030.1, forward strand.
AAAGGGTTAATTCGTATTCCGATATAATATTTCCGTCCAACCAGCGGACCCCACACCATCGAAGCATCGAAATATTCACTAAAAGGGTCATCAGCTGCGATAATTGGATTCTTTTGCGTAAAACCGGTTAAATTTTCTGCACCAACATAGAGATTCCACCGGCGGAAGTATTTGGTAATCTGAGCATTCATAATAACATAAGCCGGGGCCTTGTCCGGGCGTTGGTATTGTTCAGGATTTTGCACCGTTGAAGGCAAACGCTGATCCCCGTTAAGTATGGCCGTAAAATCAACCTGCCATTTTTTCAGGCGGGTGGCATAGGAAGCATTAAAAAGCCCCTTATAACGGGTAACCAACGGTTTCACAATAAGCTCATCATTGGCGGTGTAGCGTACATCCTGCCAACGATAGGCCAGCAGAAGTTCCATACCCTGGAAAAGCGCATATTTCGCCTCCACCTGAAATACATTGGAGTACGATTTACCCGATAAGTTAGCAATCCAGATAGAAGATAAATCGCGATCCATATCCACAATAACCTGATGTTTAAAGTCAGAACGATAGAGCGCAATATTCACCGAAAGTTCACGGGAGGCAATAGCACGGTAATGGGTGTAGGTAATTCCATAATTCCATGCCTCTTCCATTTCGGGGGCTTCTTTGATCCGGATTCTACGGCTGCTTGCAAAGAGAAAACTGTTTTCCGAAAGCACATGAGCCGTCCGGTATCCTTTTCCTGCACTACCACGAAGAATATTGTGCGCATTCAACGCATAGCGTATATGCAACCTGGGCGTAAAAAATAATCCGTGCAGGTTATGATGGTCGGCGCGCAGTCCTACAATCACAGTAGGCAAATTTTCCTTTTGAAAAGTATACTGAAAAAAAGCACCGGGAACGATCTCCGTTGAAACAAAAATGCTGTCGTTAAACACTTCATGGTAGGCATCGTACAAAAAACTTACACCTGCAGCATAGTGATGAAAGGGCGATCCGGCCAAAAGATGCTGAAAAATGTAATTCAGGTAAACGCTTTTTTCTACGGCATCATAAGTGTTATTTCCGAAGAAAGAAGATTGCGCATGCCATGAGGCAGTAGTTTTTAACGCCATATTCAGGTCGGTATTTCCGGGCATTTCATAACCCAGTTTCATAAACCCTTCAGCCCGACGTGTAGTAATCCCTATACCATAAGCAATTCCCGGTGATAGAATTTCGGTGTTAAAATCCACCTCGCCCCCACAACGAACCTCATCGATATACTTAACGCCGGCCTGTGCCATAAAACCATTACGGCCAAAATATTTCCACTTGTTCATTACATTATATTGGCGCAGCAGCGGCATATCAAGAAAACCATCACGATTCACATCCTGAATCACAGGGCTATTCTCAGCATGGAGTAAAAGCGCCGTACTCCATTGGTCGTTAAGCTGCATGGCACTGGTGAAGTTACTTTCGTACTTGCCCATGCTATTCATCAATGCATTAAAGAACAGCTTTTCGCTGGTTGCCGGGTTTTTTGTATTCGTATTAATCTGGCCTGTTACCGACGAATAGCCATCAAGAACTGAAGCGGCACCTTTGCTCACCTGAATGGACTCCATCCAGCTTCCAGGGATATATCCCAGGCCGTATGCCGTAGCAAGCCCGTACATATTGGGGATATTCTCGGTCATCATCTGACTGTATACTCCGGCTAACCCCAGCAGTTGGATCTGTTTTGCACCAGTAACCGCATCGCTGTAATGTACATCAACTGAAGCATTGGTTTCAAAACTCTCACCCAGATTACAGCAGGCCGCCTTGTGTAATTCAGCCCCTGAAATATGTTCAATCGGGATAGGCGCGGTACGGCTTAATGTTGTACCCGGGCGCCGGGAAAAAATTTCTACTTCATCCAATTCATTGTTTTTAGTGAGGATAACTTCCAATACCCGGTTTTCGCGATCCAGAATAAGGGTATCGTTAAGATAACCTACGAAACTAAAAACCAACGCATTAACTGAATCATTTGCCGATTTGATAACAAAACTGCCATCTGCGGCTGTGGCTGTTCCCTGTGTAGATTCCGACCAATAGATATTCACACCAGGCAACGCCCTCTTTTCGCCCTCGTACTGCTCATAAACTACCCCGTGGATAGTTTGCGCCCCAACTGACGACATCGCTGCGATGAACAATAATATCATCGTCCATCGGATTGAAATTTTTTTCATGGTAATCAGAAATTTCAATTATACATAAAATGATAAAAGCACAACGTGTATCATTGTACCCCAAAAAGTGTATAAATGAAATTAAAGATGGAATTTAAACTGATGCAGGAATCGGATAAGTTCAAATCCTGATTTTAGGGGAGGCCCACTACGAAATAGGCAGTGTGCAATCGTTTGGAATGGAATCGGATCCATTTGGTCGATTGCAAAAACAGCAAATACGCTAGGAATCAGGGCAAGCCTTAGCTTTTCTGTTTTTGAAATTTCGAATTTTTCTGTAAACCGAACGATTGTTTTTTCTGTGCTGCAACATGCTGCTTTTTCGTCGGAATCGAGCACCACGGAACAAGAATTATGATCGGTATGACTTTCGCCGCAGCAAGATTCAGCAGCCTCATCGTGGCCGCAGGCGGTAAGATCAATCAACAGGCTGACCTGTGTTGTGTTAGAAGCAGAACAATAATGACGATAAATAGTAACCCCTGAGCTGGCAAACAGCATCAGTATCGCAGCAGAAACCAGCGATACAAATTTTATCAGGTATAAAAGTCTATCTTTCACGCGGCTAATTTAAAACAAATCTAAATAACGAACAAAAAAAACAGGCATGAGTTCAAATCAAAGACAACAGAACATACAGAAAGGTTGCACAGCGTTCTATTATACAAGCTTATCCTGCCAGTGGCCCATCTTGAGATAAACAGAAGAAATCAGCCCGAGAAAAACAGCATAAACAAACTCAGCCAACCAGACCAGGGTTACATTAAAATGAAAAACGAAAACAAAAAGCCAGACTGTAACCAGGTAAAGAATCAAAACACTCCCTTCGATGAGAAGTGAAACCAGGGTATTGCCTGTTCCGCTAACGCCGTGAAAAAGAGTAAATCCAACGGCATAAAGAAAAACCGTACCAAAGATAACCCGCAGAGGTCCGTGGGCCAATTCAATTAATTCCGGGCTCACGGTATAGAACCGTAAGAAGGAATGCTGAAACAGGATAACCGGAATAAGAATCACAGCAACAGACAGGATTACCATAACAACCACTTTCCGGAGGAGAGGAAACACCTGATCGGTACTTTCAGACCCCATCAGATAACTTACAAGGGTGGCAGCTGCTGAAGCGAAGCCAAACACAGGAATAAGGAGGACCATATAAATGCTTCGGATAATATTGGAAACAGCGAGCTGAGCCTCCCCCAGGTGCTCTACAAAAAGAAAAAAGATAAACCAGCCGGCCATGGAGAGAAAATTCTGAAGCATTACCGGGGTGGAAATTTTCATTATCCGCCCTAATCTTTCCAGTTCAGGTTTAAGAGTAAAACGCAACTTATAGCGTTTGGAAGGAATCATAACCTGAATATACACGATCAGAAAAAGGGAGGCTGAAGCTTCGGAGATCACACTGGCCAGTGCTGCACCTTCGACTCCCATCTGTGGAAGGCCAAAGTGACCAAAAATAAGGGCATAATCCAGGGTAACATTAACGATTCCTATCAACACCGTAGTATAGGTAATCACACGGGTTCGATGGATAGAGATAAAAAATGCGCGCATGAGCACGTTGATTCCAGCAAAAAAGATGCCCCAGGAACGATAGGTAAGAAAAGCATGTGTAGCATTTCGGACTTCCTCAGAGTTGATACTCATCGAAAAAAAAGCACCTGAAAACAGGTACATAAAAACAAACAGCAATAAAGTAAAACCGGCCATCAGAATACCCGTTTGAGCCATCACCGCGCCGATAAGCGTATAATTTTTTTCTCCGAAGCGGCGTGACATAATAATCTGGGCTCCGACACCAATTCCATTGGCCACAAAAAAAGCGATATAGTAAAACAAACCGCCCAATGCAGCGGCACCCAAGGCTACCTCACCCAGTCGCCCCAAAAAAGCGGTATCAGTTGCGAGCACAATATTCTGAGCAATTCCACCCAAAATAATCGGATACGCCAAATTCCAGATTTTTTTATTAGATACTTTCAGTTGTCCCATTCCTTACTCTCCGCTTTCTGTTATCTGCTTCATCCTTTGATAATGGAAAAACAATTACTCAATCACCTTAGCCGACCTTGAATTCACGAAAAGAATCTCACCAACGGAATCATATCCCCAAAATACATGTTCACCTTCATGCTTAATCTGGTTGCTTCTGAAACCAATAATGGTCAGGTCAGCAGATTTTGAATACGCACCCATCAGCGAACGAATATTTCGATCCATATCTTTTTCAATGATGGTAATATTCCGGGAAGTGATCGGAAGTCGTCCACTTTTTAGCAGTTGTTTCAGATATTCTCTCTCTTCATTTGAGGCTCCTGGGTCACACACATCAAAAATAGAAATCTTACATTTATGCCAGTACGGGTGGGATGAAATCACATAACCTAACAAAATCATCAGGTTGGCATTTTCAGGGTCGCTTTTCTGAATCCAGATATGAATACTTCGTTTTTTCTTTTTTGGATTATTCAGGTGCGTGCATCCCAGAACGCAAACATCACAATTTGCTGCCGCCACGAGACTAAAATTATCGGTAATTTGATGTAAATTTTCCTTAACATTTTTATCAAAATCAAAAACGACCATATTATTCTCCTTACCGGTAACTGCGGGCAATTGAATAACCTGCGCGATTGCAGAGGTATAAGAAGGAGAGATCAACGTATCAACATAAATTTGCCCATTGCGGGCATTGGATCGTTCTAACAGAATATGCTTGATATTATCCGCTTCCTGACGTGTTTTTTTTGAATAATACCCCTGATAGAGATGGATATAGGTACCAAAGCCATATTTATAACTAATCCAGGACATGAGATTTAATGCGTTATCGCGTTTGAGAGAGTCGGGGCTAACACAAACAGCGGCAGGCCTCCAGGTTTCATTTTCGCCCACTTTGGCTTCACCCTGAAGGTACAGATGTAATTTACGGTTGATTTGATACACAACCCCCCGGAACAACGAAACCAGGCCCTGTCTGTCCTTATGTTGATGGCTGACAATCAAATAAAGGATTATCATTAAAACAACAGCGAGCAGTGCATACAGGGAATTCATTTTAAACATCATATAAACACTTAACAAAAAACCAATTAAGGAAATCCACCACCGTGATTTAAAGGACGGACGATACGAGGGGTTGGCGGCAAAATGGTTCAAAAAAGAGATTAAATTCAGTGCACCATACGTTATCATAAAGAACATGGATATAATTTCCGCCACTGCATCCACATCACCTATGGCGACAAACGCAAAAGCCACACCAACCGTAAACAACGAAGCATTAAAGGGTTCATTAGTGGCTCCTTTCCCAGCCGACATCACCTTATTTACATTTTTAATGGGGAGAGAATCATCTTTTCCCAATGCCTGTAGCGTGCGTGGGGCCACCATAATCGATCCAAGTGCACTTGAAATCGTAGAAGCAGCAAGGCCTAAAGGTATTACAATACTACCCCCCAGCGCGATCTTACGCATGATCAACTGATCGGAAACCAGGTCCTCGGGACTGGCTGAAATGGCTAGTTTGTAGGTGATAAAAAAATAAAGGATCATCCCGGTCAACGTGGCAAGAGTTGTTCCTAAAGGTATAGATATTCCAGGTTTTTTTAAATCACCAGATAGGCCAACTCCTGCGGTCATTCCGGTAAAAGCCGGAAATACAATAGCAAAAACAACAAAAAAAAGGTTACCGTTGCGCATGGAACGGCTAAATATATTCAATTCAGCAGTGGCAACGTAATCAGTTTTTCCAACAAAAAAGAGCAATAAAGAAACAGCAAGTATGGCTACTACCACATAAAGGGCTTTTACCCCCATACCAGAGCCCTTTTTTAAAATCAGCAAACTTAACAACCCCATGGCCGGAATACTGATTACCTGACGGGGTAAATCAATGCCTTTGGCCTGAGAGAGCCAGTCAAATAGTGGCGAAAAAGCTTCAGTGAAAGCAATAACATAGAAAGCGACACTGATCGCCTGACTAAAGTAGAGGGCAATCCCGATTGTAGCACCGATGTTAAGTCCAAAGGAACGGGAAATAATAAAGTATTCTCCGCCCCCTTCCACTCTTTTATTCGTAGCAATTTCAGAAATACTCAAAGCTGTTGGAATGGTAACCATATGAGCAATTAAAATAATGATCATAACGCCCCAAAAACCGAGAGTTCCTGTGGCCCATCCAAATCGAAGAAATAATACGGCCCCTAATATTGTGGATATAGCAGTAAAAAAAACAGGAGCAGTCCCCATTCTTTGTTGCGAATTGTTTTCCATAGTATGTATTTTACCAGAACAGAATATATAATACCGCGCAAATAATTCCTATACCAATGGCTGCGAGGTTAAAACGGTGTTCGGTATAAAATAGTCCTTTATATAAAACGACTGCTTTGGGATCACTTTTTTTCTTATTATCGTACCCACTAATGACAACAGCGAGGAGAACAATCAAAAGGAAAACCAGCCCCATGCGATCGAGAAAAGGCAAGCGTGGTGTCAACCATTTGAAAACAAAAGAAAGGGGGATGGTAAGAATTGCACTCCAAAGTGCGGCATTGGCGGAGGTTTTTTTCCAAAAAAAGCCCATTAAGAAAATAGCACAAACCCCCGGAGTCACAAAACCGGTAAACTCCTGAATATACTGAAAGGCCTGATCGAGGCCTCCCAACAACGGACGGGCCGTAATAACCGCAATCACAAGTGCCACCACACTGGTAAGCCGGCCAATAAATACCAGTTGGTTTTCTGATGCATCTTTACGGATATAATTAGTATAAATGTCCATAGTAAAAATTGTGGAAGTAGAATTCAGCATGGAAGCCAGCGAACTAACGATGGCGGCAGTTAGCGCGGCAAAGGCAAGTCCTTTAATGCCGGCTGGAACAAAATTATGCAACAACCAGGGATAAGCCTGATCGGGAGGATTAATAACAGAGGGGTCACCCTGAGTGATTACAAAAGCAGCGATTCCCGGAACTACCACAATGACAGGAATCAATAATTTAAGGTATCCGGCAAAAAGTACTCCACGCTGGGCTTCCCGGATATTTTTTGCGGCTAATCCGCGTTGAATAATATACTGATTGAATCCCCAGTACGAAATATTAGCGATCCACATACCCCCCAGAATCACGCCGATACCGGGAAGTTCCTGATAGGCCGGATGATTACGGTCAAGAATCATATCAAATTTTTCCGGAGCCTGTTCAAGCAACAGGGAAAAACCGCGTATGGCACCCTCTCCGTTCGAAACGGCTTTCAACGATAGCCATGCAGTAATCAGGCCCCCACCGACAAGCACCACAACCTGTATTACATCGGTCCAGGCCACTGACTTTAATCCCCCATAAATTGAATACACAGCGGCAAAAGCAGCAAGGCCTATAATGCCCCATAACAAAGGCACGCCCATTATCGTATTCAGGGCCAGGGCGCCCAGATATAAAACTGACGTAAGGTTAACAAACACGTAAACCAGCAACCAGAAAGCCGCCATGGCAATACGCACTCGCCCGTCGTAGCGCTGTTCCAGAAATTGGGGCATGGTATAAATCTTCTTCTCTATAAAAATCGGCAAAAAGAATTTCCCGACTAAAATCAACGTTATTGCAGCCATCCATTCATAGGAAGCAATACCCAAACCAATGACATAACCGCTACCCGACATACCGATCATCTGCTCTGCCGAAATATTAGCAGCAATCAGACTCGCTCCTATCGCCCACCAAGTCAGCGACTTACTAGCTAAAAAATAGTCCTGGGAAGTGCGTTTCTGTTTTTTGGAACGGGAAACCCACAACCCCATGAAAATAATGAGTGCGATATAAACGAAAAAAACGAGGTAATCGATCGTGACAAAACTACTTGAGGCCATAGTTTTTTGTTTGGCAATTTATAAAAAAAAATTCGGTATCCACCCTGTTGAAAAAAAAGTAAAACCTAAAAAAGGTGATATTTAAACATATAAAAAATGTTGTTAGCTTTGCACCATAAATATAACAATCAAAACCGAAGGTTTATGGATATTTTTGATAAAATTAAAAAGAACTTCGGACCCCTGGGACAATATGGCCAGGATGCGTTCGGTTACTACATGTTTCCTGAATTAGAGGGTGAAATTGGGCCACACATGAAATTCAGAGGCGAAGAAATGTTGGTTTGGAGCCTTAACAGCTACCTGGGTCTGGCGAACCATCCGGAAGTACGCAAATCCGATGCAGACGCAGCCAGGGAATGGGGCCTTGCCTATCCTATGGGAGCCCGAATGATGTCAGGACAGACAAAATACCACGTACAACTCGAAAAAGAACTCGCTGCTTTTGTAAATAAAGAATCTGCCTATTTATTAAATTTCGGGTACCAGGGAATGACCTCCATCATTGATGCGCTGGTCGACAGAAATGATGTGGTGGTATACGATTCCGAATCGCATGCCTGCATCATCGACGGGTTGCGGATGCACATGGGGAAACGGTTTGTATATCCGCATAATAATATGGAGAACTGTGAAAAACAGCTTCAGCGAGCTACTGCTCTGGCGGCAAAAACCGGAGGAGGAATACTTTTAATCACAGAAGGAGTATTTGGAATGGCCGGAGACCTGGGAAACCTGAAAGCCATCACCGACCTGAAAAAGAAATATCGCTTCCGCATCCTCGTAGATGACGCCCACGGTTTTGGTACCATGGGAAAAACAGGTGCAGGAACCGGCGAACATTACGGTGTACAGGATCAAATCGATGTCTATTTTTCCACCTTTGCGAAAGCTATGGCCGGAATTGGTGCATTTGTCGCCTCAAACACGGAAATTATTGATTACCTCCGCTACAATATGCGCAGTCAGATTTTTGCAAAATCGCTGCCCATGCCCATGGTCATTGGTGCGCTTAAACGCCTTGATATGCTTCGTTCACAACCTGAGCATAAAGAAAAACTATGGACAATCGTAAATGCCATTCAGGGTGGCCTTCGGGGGCTGGGCTTTAGCCTGGGCGCTACAGAATCATGCGTTACGCCCGTCTTCCTCAACGGAACAGTGGAAGAAGCTACCCAAATTACGCACGACCTTCGGTCGAATTATAAAATTTTTACCTCCATCGTAATTTACCCGGTGGTACCTAAAGGAGTCATTCTTATCCGCATCATACCCACTGCAGCCCATTCGCTGGAGGATGTGGAATATACGCTTAAAGCATTTAAAGAGGTTCGTGAAAAACTAACCCATGGATTATACGATAAAACGCATATGGCAAAATTTTAAAGATGAACTATTTTGACAAAAGGCCGGTGGATTATCGCCGGCTTTTTGTATTTTTACGTCCAAAACATTCACTACAAGCAACGTAATAACAATATCAGGTTCTACTAAACGACCCAATAACATTCAACATTCCATGAAAAAACTAACATCGCTCCTTTTAATGGCCTCAGCACTCCTACTGATGAGCTGCAGCCCGAAAACTCCATTTGCTGTTAAAACAGCCACCGATACGAATGGCTACTCGTATGAATATGTAACGAACGACCCGGCTCAGGGCCGGATTTACACACTCGAAAACGGACTAAAAGTATTTTTGAGTGTAAACAAAGATGAGCCACGCATCAGTACGCTAATCGGCGTGCGGGCCGGTTCTACTTCCGACCCACGCGATGCTACCGGACTGGCTCATTATTTTGAACACATGATGTTTAAAGGAACCTCAAAAATAGGAACCACCAACTGGCCGGAAGAAAAAAAACTGCTGGATCAGATAGAAGCCCGCTTTGAAGACTACCGGGCAACCACCGATGCAGCAGAAAAAGCAGCGATATACAAAGAAATAGACCGGCTTTCCACCGAAGCTTCCAAATATGTGGCAGTTAACGAATACGATAAACTGATCAGCAGCATCGGAGGTGATGGCACCAACGCAGGAACATCCTACGATATGACGGTTTACATTAACGAAATTCCGGCCAATGAAATTGAAAAATGGTTAACAATTGAAAGTGAACGCTTCACCGACATGGTACTTCGCGTATTCCACACCGAACTGGAAACCGTTTATGAAGAGTTTAATATGTATAACGACCGTGACAATTCCCGCATGAATGCGGCCATGTTTAAGGCCTTATTTCCATCACACCCATACGGCCGCGACGTGATTGGCCTTCCCGAACACCTAAAAAACCCATCCATGACGCGCATTTATGAGTTCGCGCATACCTTCTATGTTCCCAATAACATGGCCATTGCAATGTCGGGCGACCTTGACCCGGATCAAACCATCCGGCTCATCGATAAATACTGGAAAAAAGCGGAAGCAAAAGAACTTCCGGAAATCATTCAACCCAAGGAAGAACCCATCACCGAGCCGGTGGTTAAAGAAATATATGGCCCCGACGCTGAAAACCTGGCAATCGGTTTCCGTTTTGAGGTCACTTCCGAAAACAAACAGATGGTTACAATCATCGACCAACTCCTGAATAATAGCAAAGCAGGGCTCATTGACCTGAACCTGATTCAACAACAAAAAGTACTCAATGCCGGATGCTTTTCTTCCTTCCAGAAAGACTACGGAATGCATCGATTCTATGGCGTACCCCGTGAAGGTCAGACACTCGAAGAAGTGCGTGATTTGCTGTTGGCCGAAATTGAAAAAATAAAAGCCGGTGAATTTGAAGAATGGATGCTGAAAGCCATTATCAAAAATTTTAAACTTTCCGAAATCCGATCACTCGAATACAACACCAGCCGCGTTTGGGGTTTTATGGGAAGCTTTATTAACCACGAAGAATATATCGACAATGTGGCATTTCTCGATCAAATCGATAAAATTACAAAAGAACAAGTTGTCGCCTTCGCTAACGCCAACTACAATTCCAATTACGCTGTAGTGTATAAACGGATTGGCGAAAACACAGATAAAATTGCAGTCGAAAAACCCAATATCACAGCGCTGGAATTTGACCGTAGCCTGCAGTCAGATTTTTATAAAACCATCACCAGTACCCCATCAGAAGATATCAATCCCGTATTCGTTGATTTTAATGAAAAAATTACAACAGAAAAAATCGTTGATGGAATGGAGCTGTATTATATCAAAAATACGACGAACACGGTTTTCTCTTTGAATTATATTGTTGAGATGGGGAAATTCAACGACCCCATGATTCCTCTGGCATTCAACTACCTCAAATATATTGGCACCGATAAATACAGTGCAGCAGAACTACAACAGGAATTGTTTAAACATGCACTTAATTTTAGTGTGAATGCTGGCGAAAAACGCTCCTACCTGACTATCAGCGGACTACAAGAGTCAATGCCCGTTGCAATTGAACTTATGGAGCATATTCTTCACCATGCAAAGGCAGATCAGGAATCGTATAATAATTATATCGACGGTATACTTAAAAAACGGATCGATGCCAAATTAAGCATGAACACAATTTTATGGAACGGATTGTTTTCGTATGCCCGTTATGGTGCAAAAAACCCCTTCAATACAATAATTTCAGAAGAAAACCTCAAAGCCATTAACCCGGATTCGCTAACTGAGCTGGTAAATGCTATTACCAACTACCAACATAATGCATTTTATTACGGCCCCGCCAATATAGAAGAGGTTAAAAACGGGATTCTTGAGCACCACACCATGGGAGAAATGCTTGCCGAAACTCCTGAACCTATTCATTATGAAATGAAAGAATGGCCTGGAAATCAAGTCATGATGGTCGATTACGACATGGTGCAGGCGAATATCATTATGGCCTCCCGCGGAGAAGTATTTAAACCTGCTGATGTAGCTCCTTCTACCATTTTCAATGAATTCTACGGCAGTGGGTTGTCCTCCATTGTTTTTCAGGAAATACGCGAAAGCAGAGCACTTGCCTATACCGCTTTTGCAATGTTTGCCACCCCCGGAACAAAAGCGATGCACAACAGCATCCTTTGTTATGTGGGAACACAAGCCGATAAACTCATTATTGCTACTGATGCCATGCAGGATTTAATGAATATGATGCCCGAAGCAACGATGCAATACGATCTGGCAAGGGAAGCCATCATCAAACGTATCAATACCGAACGAATCATTAAAGAGAATATCTTTTGGCGCTGGATGGCAAATAAAGATAAAGGGATTGACTATGACATCCGGAAAGATGTATACAAAGCCGCGCAGGAAATGGATATCACTGCGTTTAAATCTTTCTTTAATGAAAAAATCGCCGGGAACAATTATCAATTTTTTGTGTTGGGAAACAAACAAGCCCTTGATAATGCCCGGATCCAAAATCTGGGAACAGTTCAGGAGCTCACACTAGATGAAGTTTTTGGTTATTAGCCATACCGGATAAAATAGCTAAGGCTGTCTGTGAAACCAGACAGCCTTTTTATTGCTTATCAATAAATGAACAGGCAACCCCGGCAGTACAATGCAGTCTGTTAAATAAAAACTTATGAAACGATTACTGATTACTTTGCTTATGTGTAGCGCGCTAATACCCGCCATTGCACAGCAGAACATAGCAACCAACCATTTTACGGCCGGTTTAAACGGTGCATTTTATGGCTCCGGGGATATCATCGGTCCGGCACTCTATATTGCCTATACCCGGCAATTTTCACCGTATTTAGGAATAGCACCCCGTCTACAGACCGGATATGCCAACAGCCTTACGAACTACGCTTTCGATCATGCCTCGTCATTGATGGCTTTTGCTGATATTGAAATCACACCCTTGCCGAACCGGCTGAATCGCTTTAGTTTGCTGCTGGGTGGGGTTTATCATCATTTTATAAAGGTTTATGGAAACTATCAGCGCATTTCAGAATATGAGGAATACCTAAGCAATAATGCCACTTACCGGAATGATAAATGTTTCGGTCTTCACGGGGCACTAAAATATCGCATTGTGAACACCGAAAAATACCAGGTGGGGATCATTGCTGAATTGATGACAGGTTTTTATGAAGGGTATCTGGAGGCCGAATCGCTGCAATGCGGCCTTTTTTTTACGATAAACCATTAACGTTGGCCATGTAAATTAAGCCTTTGGTAACCATCGGCAGCAAAAGAGAGCAACAATTTTATACCGAAAAAAATCAAAGCCTTTACACGGGGACAACCATGATTTACCGATATTCGCCATTGTTCGCGGGTTACCCGTCTCTGATAGCGATTTGAAACTCCATACGGGTCAACAAGAGTTAACGGCCAGGGTATCTTTTCAAATTGATAACCGGCCACAACAAACCTCAGCAATAAATCATAATCAGCAGCATAAAGGTAGCGTGTATGATAAACCATTCGGGATTTTAACGCAGCTGGAAACAACACCGACTGATGACAAAAGGGCATCCCCCGAAAAAAATCGGGATAAAAAGCGGCTTTCTTTAACCGATGTCGTGTTGAAAAGCCATACCATGTATCTGCAAAAAGAATTTTTGGGGTACCCGTTTTCCGCAGCAATTGTTTTAATTTTTCTAAAGAAAGAAGCTGGTCACCAGCATTAAGGTACTGAATATACTTCCCGGTAGCGTGTTGTGTTCCTTTGTTCATAGCATCATAAATTCCCTCGTCGGATCCGGAAATAAGATAAACGGGAAAACCGCACTTACGCGTAACCGATTCCGCAGCCGGGCGATCAGGTGTTCCATCAACAACAATCCATTCAATAAAGGAGGCATAAGGGTAAAGACTTTTCCCCGTAAGGGAAAGTGCAGCAAAATCGTTTTTAACAACAGTTACGACAGATAAAAGCGGTTGCGCCATATTACCGAAAATATTTTCACGGTTGTAAAGATACATTTTTCGCCTGTAATAATAGGTCGGCCATAAGAACAGCAGGTGTGTAAAACACCGAAAATTGATACCATAAATCCATTACCTTTGTGCAATGGATAAAAAACCGGAATTATTAGCCCCTGCCGGAAATACGGAAGCCTTTTATGCCGCCATGGAAAGTGGTGCCGATGCCGTATATTTGGGGTTAAAGGATTTTAATTCCCGCGCCAGAGCCATGAACTTTTCCCTGAAGCAACTACCTGCTGTTTTGATGGAAGCCCGCAAAAAAGGAATAAAAATTTATATTACCCTAAATACTGTAATAAAAAACAGAGAATTACCCCTTCTGATCAATCAGTTACAACATTTGCAAGTGCTTCGCCCTGATGCATTAATAATTCAGGATTGGGGCGTGGCTTATCTGGTAAGAAAATATTTTCCAGAAATGCAATTGCATGCAAGTACACAAATGGGGATTCATAACAGCAACGGGGTCAATCATGCCGGAGCACTTGGCTTCGGCAGGGTGATCTGCGCCCGGGAACTCACAATGAAAGAACTGGCTTTGGTGGCAAAACGTACGCAAACTGAACTGGAAGTATTTATTCATGGCGCATTATGTTACAGTATATCGGGGATGTGCCTCTTTAGCAGTTATCTGGGTGGT
>RZYD01000324.1 GCA_009930445.1 Bacteroidia bacterium
CGATTGCTTTTGGTTTTCATCATTATTTGTACTTTCACAGCCATAAAACACACACTTTTTTGTGGATGGACGGTGATTCTGATCATCTGATATTCAAAATCAAAAAACTATTTACCGGATTATGAGTACCAAAAATACGAATGAAAAACTCAGGGTTATACAGGATTTCGAAAAACTCCCCAAAGAAATTCAGGAACAGATTAAACTGGTTTATCCGGAAGGATTTAGCCAGCATTTAATCCGTTTTACCAACAAGGAAGGACGTCTTGTCAGTGCTTTACCGTTTGAAACCGACGATAAGTATTATATGGTCAGGATGACTGTAACTCAGGCTGTAGATATTATTTTACAGGACGACGATTACGATGACGATGGAATTCTCAAAGAGGATGTAAAAGAAGAATTTGAAGACAAATATGCGGATTTGGAATATCTGGGAGAGAATTTTGAGGAAGAAGCCGAAGAGGAAATCGAGGAAGAAGCCGACGACGATTATTAATCGTTGAGCACCATTTGGATAACCTCAAGTGATTTTATTTCACGGAATCCCGGAATATGATATTGATAATACGCGATTATATGGGCATTGAGGGCCAATCGGGTGTTATAGGGTACCCTTAGCGTGGAAAGCTTATCATAGGGTGTTTGAAGTAATTGCGAAAGCCATTTCCCTGAATCTTCTGTATCGGCATCCGTAAGAGCAGAATTTTTGTATGGCGAAAAACAGCCCTGAATCCTGTCGAAGTAAGGGCAGTCGGGATGATAATTGTTTTGTGGGAAAATACCGAGGTAGCGGCTCAGCTGAAGCAAAAATAACAAATGAAAATTGGCTAGCGGACCCTCGTACTGATCAAAAAACTCCATTGAATAAAACAGAAAACTGAAAAGTGGCCTGTTTTCACTTTCTTCCATTAGCACCTGACAAAGGATCTCATTCAAAAAAAACAGAACACTGCTTTTCACCGGGTTATATGGAATCGATTCGTACACAGAAAGCGGGCGAATTTCACGGATGGGATGAAGAGAAGACTTCACAGAAACAGTACTAAGTAATTCCACCAGCGTCATCGGTTGTACCACAGCCATCCCGGTTTTATTGTTTTTCTTTCGTATACCACGAAGTATATACGACTGAAGACCTGCTTCTTCTGTATATACGTTAAGAATAACGCTGGTTTCTGAATATTTTATCAGCCGGAGGACAATTCCCCGCGTGGTTATGGGTTTCAATGCTTTTCTATTTAAAAACCATAATTTTTGTCACCATGGTTTGTTCGGCCGTATTATCGCTGATAAACACCAGGTAAACGCCAGTATCTACTTTATCGCCATGCATAGTTTTTCCGTCCCATACTGCCTGCCCCCCTTCAGCACGGGTTGAATAGACCATATTACCACTTACATCCGTTATTTTTACATAAGCATTTTGTATCAGGCCGGTAATCGCAATAGTACCTTCATAACCCGGACGGACCGGGTTGGGATACGCATAAACATCCTTATATACCGGTTTTCCGGGGGTTGCCGTCCCCAAAAAAGAAACAATTCCATTGGCGGTTCCAAAAAACACTTCGCCTCTGTCGTTGATCGTAATAGCAGTTATTGTATTTGATATCAACGGGCTGTTATCTTCAGTATAATGAGCAAGTTCTGTAATTCCATCAGCACTTAAAAGAAAAACCCCGGCTTTATCCGTTCCAATCCATTTCCGGTTAGCTCCATCGACAGCAATAGCGGTTACCGATTCGGTTTCCAGAAGGGGCCGTGTATGGCCATCGTACTCCACCAAAATCTGCTGGGCATCAAACGATCCACCCTGAAAAATATTCTCCGGATTATAAATTACCCCGATACCCTGGTTTGTACCCAGCCATATCTCACCATCAAGGTCACAGGCCAGAGAGAGCAACAGATCGCCGGGGATTGCGCCGTTATTTGCAGCGCTGGAAAGTTTGATAATCCTGTCGTCGGAAGTATCATCAAGGGTATTGTTATCATTAAAAACCAGCACGGCATTGGCTTCCCGCATCCGGATCCATTTCTGGCCCTGGAGATCGATCGTAATACCAGCGACTTCCGTACCGTTGGCATAGGTTGGCAAACCCAACTCCACCCATTCCCCATTCGGCTTACGAACCGTTAAAGCATCACCACCCAGCGATACAGAAACCCAAAGATTGTTACTGTTATCGTAATTAAGCCCACTTATTCTAACCCGGTTTCCGGGGTAACCCGTAGGAGGATATAAAGGTGAATTTTCAGCCCCATAGGAAGCAATAATTTCACCGTTACGCATTTCATGCAATCCATAGCCAAAAGAGCCAATAAAAATATGCTGAGGGTCGGAAGGATCGATGGCGATGCTGGAAATATCCCGAAGCGTATCAAAGGCAGGAAAATTGCGAAGGTTAAGCGAATTCCACTGTTCTTCATCGAAATAATAAATAAGCCCTTTGTTATTTAAAGGAGCCCACGATTGGTTGTACCCTCCTGAAGCAACCCACACCGTACGGTCACTGGAGGTAACCGCAAAAGAAAGTGGTGCATCCGGGCCATTGGGCACATAGAACGTGTGATTCCAGGGGTCTTTCGAATAGATAAGCCCATATTGTGCATCCGCAATCCAGTAATTCCCATGCGCATCGGCAATACCGTCCATCGGCGTGGGAGTCATCCCTTCGCCCAGGCTATAGATACTGATTATTTCTGATAAATGCTTATCCAATGCCTTAAACTTCAAACTGTAGGCAATAATCAACTCCCCGCGCGAAACGCGAAGATTTTTAAGGTCGCTGGTAATCGTGAGGTCGAAATATTCCCAGTGGTCACCCTGCAAAATATAGAGGGTATCTTTGCTGTATTCGGGCGTACTCAGGTTAGTAAAAACCTTTCCTTCAAAAGCTTGTATGGCATTATATTTTCCATTGACCACAGGAAGGAAGGTGATTTTTTCCCATTCATTGTAATCGGCCAGATTAGGGCTCGCGGCATCGGCACGAAAAACGCCCAACGCTGTGGCAGCGTAAAAATGATTATCGGTGGCATTAAAAGTAATATCGCAAACATTGAGGTACGAAGCCTCCGGGCCAATGATCCATGTATCTTTTATCTCCTTATCCACAATATCCAATAAAACAATTCCAAACCCACAGGCGAGGTAAGCCGTTTTGTTCTTAATCAGCAAATTATTAATGGTT
>RZYD01000325.1 GCA_009930445.1 Bacteroidia bacterium
AACACCGTAGTAAGTTCTGTAGCCAAAGTATTTTTAAAACATGATTACCGGGTAATCGGGTTGCATTACGGGTATAAAACCCTGTTTACCAATAAGCCGGAAATTGAAGAGATCAGTTTTGCCATGGCCGACCGGATTCGGAATCAAGGGGGCTCATCGCTGATCATGAGCCGGTATAAGCCAAAAAACGAAGAATTCAGAAGTGATTTTTTTATCCATAACAATGTAAAACTTCTGGTAACCATTGGTGGTGATGATACCGCCAGCACAGCGAACCGCATCTCAAAATATTTAATGGAAAACAATATCAGCATTCAAAATATCCATGTTCCCAAAACCATCGACAACGACCTTCCGCTACCGAAAGACCAGCCAACCTTTGGTTATCAGTCGGCCAAATCAGAAGGCGTAAGAATCGCCAGCACGGTATACGAAGATGCCCGCACCAGCGGAAATTGGTTTGTTGTATCTGCCATGGGAAGAGAAGCCGGCCATCTGGCTTTTGGAATCGGTGCGGCCTGCCATTATCCGATGATAATTATACCCGAAATGTTTAATCAAACCAAAGTATCCTTTAACAAAATCACAAACCTTGTTATTTCTTCGATGATCAAGCGAAAAATCCTGGGTATCAACTATGGCGCAGCCATTATCAGTGAAGGGGTTTTTCATTTTATGACCGACACAGAAATCCAGTCAACAGGCATCACCTTTACCTACGACGACCACGGGCACCCGGAATTGGGAAATGTAAGTAAAGCGCATATTTTTAACTTACTGGTACAACGAAAATTAAAAGAAACGGGGCTATCGATTAAAAGCCGACCGGTGGAATTAGGGTACGAGTTGCGCTGTGTTACGCCTACAGCCTTCGATTTAATGTATTGCAGTATTCTTGGAACGGGAGTAAAAGAGTTATATGACCGTGGCCTTACGGGCTGTATGGTTACTACAAACCATGAAATGGCCATTCAGCCCCTTTACCTGAAAGATGTGGAAGATGAAAACGGAAAAATCCGTCCCCGTCTGCTCAATGTTGAATCAGAAAAGTCAAAACTCGTCTTTAACAATAATTTGCATTACCTCACCGAATCAGATTATGATCAGGCCAGTCGCTATGTAGGAAACCCGGAAGAATTCGACTTTTATAAACTATTAAACTGGTAGAATAAATACACCCTGTTCATACGAAAGATCAACATTTTTTCATTCATAAAGAAATCGTATTTTCGTGGGCTTGTGAAAGGAAAGCACAATTAATAACAGGAAAGTGGCAGGTAACAAATTTTGGCAATATATAACACGGTATATCCTCAGGTACCGGGCATTAAACATATTAATTATCGGGCTTTTAACGGCCTTTATGGGATATTGGGCAACGAAGGTTCAGATGAGCTATGAATTCTCTCAAATGCTCCCTGAAACCGATTCGATCAGTATTCGCTATCAGGAATTTAAACAAACTTTTGGAGAAGACGGGGCCGTATTGTTTCTTGGCGTGGATGATGAACGTATTTATACGCCCGGGAAGTTCAATCAGTGGACACAATTAGGCGATGACCTGCTCGGTATCAAGGGGGTGGAACAGATTATTTCCCTCTCCCGAATGTATACGCTGATCAGAAACGACAGCCTGCGAAAATTCGAATTTGTCCCGATTATTTCAGGGCAATGCAAAACCCAACAGCAACTCGACAGCGTGCTGAATATTGCGTTTAATCTGCCGCTATACGATGGAATTATCTACAACAGCGAAACCGGAGCCACCTTCATGGCAATTACGCTGGATGAATCCAAAATCGATTCAGAAGAACGGATCCTTACGGTTGATAATATTAAAACCCGCGTTCGGCAATTTGATAAAGAATCGGGAATAACCACCCACATTTCAGGGATGCCCTATATCCGCACCATCACCCGGGAAAAAATTAAATCCGACCTTTTTCTCTTTATGCTATTGGCCGGAATAGTGGCATCCATTGCCCTGTTCATGTTCTTCCGGTCGATCCGCGCAGTTATCTTTCCATTGACTATCGTTATCATCAGCGTGGTTTTCGGTCTGGGGATTATTGCACTTTTCCATTTTAAAATCACCATTCTGTCGGGAATCATCCCGCCACTAATGATTATTATTGGGGTAGAAAATTGTATCTTTCTATTAAACAAATATCATCAGGAATTCAGGGCTCACGGGAATAAAATTCTTGCCCTTTCGCGCATGGTGCAACGTGTCGGGAATGCCACGCTAATGACCAACATTACCACAGCCATTGGATTTGCAGCCTTCATTCTGACTAACAACCAGGTATTAGTGGAATTTGGCATCGTAGCCTCGCTTAACATCCTGATCGTATTTATTCTTTCCATTGTACTCATCCCGATTTTCTATTCTTACCTTTCGGAGCCCACAGAAAAAGACCTGAAGCACTTAAATAACAGAGCAACCTACGGTATTCTCAGCACAGTAACGCGTCTGGTCCTCAATCATCGCCGGGCGATTTATATCGTTTCTCTGGGAGCCTTTCTGGTAGGCGTATGGGGCATATCAAAACTAAAAACGACAGGGAATGTAGTGGATGATATTCCCCATAAGGATGTCATGTATCAGGATTTATTATTCTTTGAAGACCAACTCAATGGATTACTGCCATTCGAAATTACCATTGACACAAAAAAACCGCGTGGAGTTATAAGAACCAATACCCTCGGGAAACTGGAGGCCCTGCATGAAGTGATTGAAGGATACGATGAATTCTCGAGGCCCTATTCCGCTGTTGATATTGCAAAAGTGGCAAAACAAGCCTATTACAACGGGAAAAAAGAGTACTACGCGCTTCCCAATAATCAGGAACGAAATTTTATTTTGAAATACTTGCCCGAGTTTCAGGAGGGAAATAAATCGATACTGAACAACCTGATGGATGATAAAATGCAGGTGGCCCGGGTGATGGTACACATGAAAAACATCGGAACAACGGAGATCGACCGGATAAAAAAACAAATCACCCCACAGATTGCAGAACTCTTCCCGGACGATACGTACGACACCTCCATCACCGGAACCAGCGTTGTCTTTTTAAAAGGCACTGATTATCTGATTAATAATTTAAAAACCAGCCTCTTAATCGCTATAATTGCCATTACTATTTTAATGATCTCCCTTTTTCGCTCCATAAAAATGGTATCGGTATCGCT
>RZYD01000326.1 GCA_009930445.1 Bacteroidia bacterium
CAGAATATGACTGGCTTTCATGGAATCAGGGCGATTGGCCACTTCCATAATTTTCGCAAAATGAAAAGTGTTATCTTCAAAGAAAGGTTCAACGAAAGCGCCGGCTTCAATTTTTTCGAGGCGCGATGTTATAGGCAAGGGCAGTTGCCCGGGTTTATACCACGTACTGTCGTAACGCAGATCAGAAACAGCATTTACAAAATTGGGAATGGCTTCTGCTTCACGGAACTCTTCAAAAAGTCCATGAATGTTTTTTTCAAGGGCTTGATAATCCTCTTCTGTAGCATTTACAGGAAAAATCACATATTCAAGATCCCGGCTGGGTTCCTGCGTATAGCGATATTTATTCTTGTCATAATATGCTTTAAAATCGGCATCCGTAACTTCTACCTCACTGTCTTCAAGCGACTTATAAGTAGTAGCAACCAAGCGATAGAGGGCCTTTTGGTTTTTATCCTGATAATCCTTTTTGGCAAAAACGGTAGGGATATAATAGCCTTGTGAAAGAAGGGAAAAATACTTCCGTTGCATGCGGTCTTTTTTTATCAATGACTCAAGGTAAAGATAATTCTGGCGCATATCCGGAGAAATCACATTAGGATTATTGAGGTTCTCGAGAAAAACGCTCACCTGTTGTGGGTCAAATTCTCCGGTTTGAGGGTTGGCAAAATTCTGCTTAATATAAGGATGAGGCTCATCCCCGCGAATCAGGTCATTAAGCTCCTGCACTGTTACTCCAATGCCGAGGGCACCAAACTGCTCGTCCATAATAATTTCCTGAACCATTTCCGTCCACGTACTCTGTTTGATGTTGAAGAGGTCGTCGGCATTTAACCGTTCGCCTGAACTGCGTTCACGCATCTCAACAAGACCATCCACTTTTCGGTTGAAGTCGATTACTGAAATCTTTTCACCTGCTATTACTCCAATATTAATATCCCTGCGTTGTCCTCTTTTAAAGAAGTCACCAAGAATAAAAGCAGCAAGAGCCACACCAATTACGATGATAAGGAGTGCTGACCGTTGTCTAATCTTTCCAATAACTGCCATTTCTATATCTATTTATCAGTTTTTTTAAGGTTGCAAATGTAAACAAGAATGTTTAAGATTAAAAATTTAATTTGCATTACCTGACCTGTGGCGAAAAATACGGAAAACCTTGAATCTGTTTCAACTACACACGGGTAAGGAACACTTTTTCGATCTTGTTGTTGGAGGCCTGAAGAATTCGATACAAAAAGCCCGAAGAACGAATCACATCTCCTTCCACGGGTATACTCTGATGAATTTGAATGATAAGCCCAGCCAGGGTTTCATATTCTTCTGAAACAGGAAGTTGCAGGTTATATTTTTCATTCAGATAATCAATTTCCAGCCTCCCGGAGAAAATATATTCACTGCTGCTTTTTTGTACTTCCACAAGATCCTGATCTTCATCATCATATTCATCTTCAATTTCCCCAAGTATCTCTTCCAGCACATCCTCCATGGTAACAATTCCCGAAGTACCGCCAAATTCGTCTACAACAACAGCCATACTCTTATGATCGGTAATGAACTGGCTCATCACGCGGTGTGCCAGCATGGTTTCAGGGGCAATCACAATGGGCTTAAGGATATCGCTGATCTTTTCCGGATTTTTAAACAGGTCGAAACTATGACAATAGCCAGTAATGTTATCCATCGATTCTTCGTAAATCACGATTTTGGATAATCCGGTACGGATGAAGGCTTCTTTAAGGTTACGGATGGAATCGTTGATTTCGAGCCCTTCAATCTCTGTTCGTGGGGTCATGCATTCCCGAAGCTTTATGGTTCGAAAATCAATCGCATTCTGCATCAGGTGTATCTCATCCATAAAATCGTTATGGGCTTCCTCTTCCGGTGTACTGTATTCCAGGTAACTGTTCAAATCGGCATACCCGAACACATAATCCTGATACATGGTGTCTACGCGAAAAATTTTTCTTAAGAATAATTCACTGATAAAAACAAAAATCTGATTTATCGGATATAATACAATATAAAAAGCACTAATGGGGATGATAAATACCTTAAGGATGGAATTAGGATTGATCCGAAAAAGTATTTTGGGTAAAAATTCGGCAGTAAAAAGAATAATAAGCGTAGAAATAGTAGTTTCGATCAGGAGTATGAAAACCCCGGAAGATAAGCGGAGAGGCAAAACACTCAAAATAAACGGGTCAAGGAGATTAGCAATAGCGATACCATAAATAACGAGTGCAATGTTATTTCCCAGGAGTAAAGCACTGATAAACCGCGATGGATTTCTTGAAAACCAGGCGATCACCTGAGCCGAGAGAGAACCTTTATTGCGATCGAGTTCAATTTTAAGTTTGTTGGCACTTAAAAAAGCGATTTCCATTCCGGAAAACAGGCCACTCATTAAAATTGTAACAAGTATTAACAGCAAATTATTATTCATGAATACAAAATATACTCTTATGATTCGATGTCAAGCGTTCCGGAAATTTTCCGGATAGTCCATTTATTAAATTCTTCATCAGATTCAAACCCATCATTGCCAAAGATGACATGTTCTTTGGTAGTAATCTTCACGAATTCGTCTGAAAATATAATATGTCTTTTTTGATCCCAAATCAGGTGTTCGGTATTCAGTGTCTGTTCTTTTTCATGATTATCGACCACCACATCCTCGCGAGCCTCCATAATTTTCTTTGACTCATAGCTTATGGCATAGTTAGCAGTTAACTCGGACTTCACGATTCCGGTACTATCGAAAAAGACCACATGAAGGCCTTCGGGGAATTCGACAAAGGGAGAATTGGCAGAAAACCGATCGAGTCTGGGAGCCGTTAGCGTAAATTGAATTCTACCCTGTTCGCTATAATGCATAGTTACATTGAAAGCCGATTCAGTGGGGGTAGTATCGCGGGGCAGGGTCATTTCCTTCACGGTTTCCATATTATTGGAGCACCCGGAAAACGAGAGATAAACCAATAGGAAAAGGCAAGATAGTATCCAAATCCGGGTTTTAGCCATAAGTTTTTAAATATAATAAATTCCGGGATACGGAGGGGTATCCATATCCCGGAAAAAAAAGCAACGCGTTATATTACTTTGCTGCACGTATTATTGTTTTCTCAGTAAACCAGCATTGAACCGTATACGACTGGCCTTCGGATAAATCGTGGAAGAAAATCATT
>RZYD01000031.1 GCA_009930445.1 Bacteroidia bacterium
TTTTCCATCAGTGGTCTCCTTTGGTTGAGTACCGCCAAATCTAACCGATTTGGCGTGGAGACCACTACCTACTTTTAACAATTTATGGGACATTACCAGTTTTTACAAAAAAAGTTCCAATGATTGGAACTTTTATTTTTACCTACTTTTTCTGAAATTTCTCCGCGTACGACACTAATTCAACGCCATGACCAATACTCATTGACGATCTGTACCAAACTTCCGAAATCCAGTGCACTGTAAAAGAACCAACCACAAATAAAAAGGATTCAAAAGAATATAGCGCTTCCACAGTCGACAAGGTTCTTTTATCAGACGATATAACCATTCTAAACCGTATTTTTGCATCCAGCTTGGAGCCTGTGACAGTGTTCCTGCATGAAAATCAAACGCTGCACCCACTGCCAGCAAAGGCATCGGCAAATAATCGCGGTATTCGTGTACCCACTTCTCCTGCCTGGGGCAACCCAGTCCAACAAATACAATGGAGGCACCACTGTTTTTTATCTTCCTGATTAGCTCGTTCTTCTCCTGACATGTCAGCGGACGGAATTTCGAAGCTTCTGCCCCAGCAATGGTCAACGCGGGATACATAGCATGTATATTTTTTGTTAATGCATCCAGCGTCTGCGACGTACTTCCATAAAAATAAACGGAAAGCCCGTCTTTCTCTGCCGCTTCCAACACCTTAAGTGTCAAGGTTGGCCCATAAACACGATCCGGAAGCGTAATGCCGTGAAGCCAGCGCAACGCCCAGCGCACAGGCTGCCCGTCTGGGGTCACAAGATCAAAACCATTGAGCCTGTTGCCATGCTCAGGATCAAGATAGCCCGTCATCACCCCATGAACCGCCAGTGCTGTCACCGCCATCCCTGTTCGATTTTTCGCTGATGCGATAATTCTATCGACAGCATAGGCGTAATCCACTGCATCCACATTTATCCCAATGACGCTGTTTTTCCCCATGTTGATCACAATGCTATTCCTGCATATTTACTATCATTCGCTCATATTCCGACAGCATTTGCATATAATGCGGTTCAAAACTGAAACACCTGATAAAACGTTCTCGCCCTGCTGAGCCCATCGCCCTGCTGTGTGCTGGATCATTTAAGAGGGATCGAATGGCATAAGCCATGGCCTCTGGCTCATTCGGTGGAACCAAGAGTCCAGTCACACCATCTTCAATCTGTTCGGGAGTTCCACCAATGGACGTGCCAACCACCGGTAAACCGAGTGCCATGGCTTCAATGGTGACCCCTCCAAAAGGTTCCGGAAGACCGGAGGCCATTACAGCCACATCAAACATGCGCATTACCGGATAAATATCATGCGTTTCACCTAAATAGAGTACCTGATCTTTCACCCCCAGCTCTTCAATAAGTTTCAGCGTCATTTCGATATGCGATTCATTTCCAGGGAAGGCGCCGCCCACCATCACAAAACGCAAAGAGGGGTCATCCCTTACCAACTGAGACGCCGCGCGGACAAAGGTTTCCTGCCCCTTCCGCTTCCATTTGATACGACCAACCAAGCCGACAATGCGCAGGCCTTCTGCATCCAGCTCATAGCGATGCCGCATCAACTGCACATCCGCATCAGTCACCCGATTAAAATCATCCGGCGAAAAACCATCGTACACATGCGTTACCTTATGTTGAGCCGGAACGGAATCTCCAAACTGCTCCGTCATGGCTCTGGAAACGCATATCACCCGATCTGAGTTCGCTAAAATATGCCGTTTGTAGGGATGCCACAATATCCCAAATTCCCCAAAGCTCTCTCGAATATGGGTTATATGTGGCACCCCGCATCGATGTGCCGCAGCTCCGCCTGCAAGAGTAATGGCAGAATTTGTATGAACCACATCTACATGATGATCGAAAATCAGACGTTCAAAACGTGAGACGCCACGAATATATTGACAAACCAGTTGTGTCATACCCCGTATCGATTTAAAGCAGGAGCGACGCAATATGGGCATCGCCTCATCTAGCACGACGTCACCACCGACACTTAATAACGCATCGTGGAGCACCCCATCGTAAGGCAAAACAGTCACAGTCTCATGCCCTTCAGCCTGCAATCGCTCCACCAACCGCAACAAACAACGGCTCGCCCCGTATAAATCGGCGACACAATGTAAATAAAGAACCTTCATTAAATCACAAATGACCATCCAAGGTTATGTCCCCTTTTTTTGACGGATCCACCTATATCATCGATCACATAATCGTAATCTATCGAATCTCTTCGATAGCAACCAGCTATCAGCTTATGAAACCATCGATCAATTAGCATTGCACGCCGTAGACAATTACGATGAACCCCTCCATGTTTCTTCCTAATCGCTTCACTCTCAGTTAATAATGCAGATTTATGACGAGTGCTCAAGTTCACACCAGATATAGTAAACAACGATAAATATTGCGGGATATGCACCATCCGTGCCCCAGCCGACAACAAGTTTAAAATCAAATCAAAATCCCCGCATAACTTGTAAGAGGTATCAAAAAACAGCAATCCCTGATCCAGCAAACGCCGATGGAAAAACATTGTCGCAGAAAAAGGATATAAAACCCCGTTGCACAAGTGACGCGGTTTTACAGCGATTTCGCGACGGGCAGCCAAAGCATCGCCCTTTCCATCGCAAATAATCACATCACCAAAAAAAATATCTGCCTCTGGATGCAGCAGAGAGGCGGCCCTCACCGTATTCAGGGTTCGGGGCAAATACTGTTCATCGCCATTTAACCAGCTAACAAAGTCTCCTGTCGAGCGCATCCATCCTTTATTTATTGCATCGTACATGCCCTTGTCCGACCCTGATTCCCACGAAAACATAAAACTGCTCGAATTTTTAAATACATTTTCATGGGCAGATAAATAATCAACCGTACCGTCAAGGGATCCACCATCTTGGACTATATGCTCCACGTCAATACAGTCATTAATGTTATTCCGAACAGAACCAATACACCGAGGCAGGTATTGTAATCCATTTAAAATTGGTGTAACAACCGAGAAATGGCTATCGCGATTAATTATATTCGGCATATAGCAGAGTGACCCTTATTTTTTTTAATACATATATCGTTATATATTATTTTAATTTTTTTTGCGTATGCATCGGGATCGTATTGCTCAAATTTAGCAAGGCCTCGCTCTCCCAACGATCGACACTTATTGCTGTTTTTATAAAGATCAATAATCGCACTTGTCCATGACAAAACATCCCTCTTCAGCAAATAACCATTAATACCATTGGTTATCAACTCTTCAAATGACGGCATGTCGCTCGCTAGAACAGGTTTTCCATGCCCAGCCGCTTCACATATCGTGCGCCCCATACCTTCGGTTTTGATATTAGGGCAAATAACAACATCGGACGCGGCTATCGCTACATCAGCATCTACAACACCCAAAAAACGATACTGCTCACAATCACATTTTTCCCATGCTTCCTTTATACGCGCGACGTCAGCGTGGTAACCAATACAACGTTCAAGTATAAACCAAATCCACTTATTGCGACTGTGTGGTACGGGATCATCACATTTTCCAGCTAATAAATAATGAATGGTCGGATAGTCTTTCGTCTTGTTTGCGATCTCAGATGCAAAAATATACCCTTTGGGGATACTGAAGTTGCCTAGTAGAAGAACACAAAAGTCATCAGCGTTCAACCTATGATAAGTTCTAAAATAATCCATCGCGTTCGCATCAACCGGATTAATCGATACTGAGTTATACATCACTGTAAGAGACTTAGCACATCCCTTCAATGACTCGGCAGCGGCGTTTGAAACCGCAATAACATGATCGGAACATAGATAAATAATACACCGATATATTTTTGAAAGCCAATTATCTGCTAGACAGTCACGATTATGCCATACAACTGCATAACCCATCAATTTGGCCGCAATTGCCGGGGTGATCGATTGCAAATTATTAATATGCACAATAGTAGGGTTATACTTCTTTATTAAATAAGCAATCCGCATGAAGTGCCAGGGGAAATAAAGAAAAAATTTTATAAAATTCACAATCCAGTGAATGTTCCAGCGAGCAGGATCCAGCGTAGAGTTTCCAAGTGCTCGAATGGGCACATAAGTCACTCCGGCCTCGTCTTCTGTATGTTGAGGTTTTTCACACGTACGGAACAAGCAACACTGATAATCAATATCGGAAGACAACGATGATATTAATGTGTTTAAACTGACTTTGGCTCCGCCTTGGCAACCCAAATCAATGAAAAGGATTTTCATTTATATTTAAACTCCTGTTGGTTATATCAACGGGCTCAAACGCAATAAATTTGCAGGCTGTGTCAGCATGTTGATAAACAAGCTTAAATGACCACCTATCCAAATCTTCACCATATAACCAGAACACATTTTTAAGCTGATCAGACACGTCATCGCCAATAGCTGCTGAAAAGGCAGGCATATATTGCATTGTACTCAAAACACTAAACCCCCGCCTATACGCCAGTTCTAAAAATGAACCGGACTGCTTTGCCCTCATCGCCTCCAAATCTAGCGCAAAACCTAGCCCTGACATGGCTGGCATTCCTAACAAAAATGCAATTATACCATCATCGTAATCGATAACCCCTGTTCCGTTATATGCCTGCATAACGCCCGCCTTGATTTTCTCTCGATCAGCCCAAATCTTATAAAAATCCTGGTTGGATGCCGAAATGGCCTTTTCAGCCATTGTCGCATTGGCTACATAAAAACCTACAAAGGCAGCGACAAAAAGCGGAGAACACCTTAGAATCAAGGTGAAACTGTCTCTGTTTTTACTTTTTAACAGTCTAGGGAGCCTACCAATTCCATTCACTACGAATGTTTTAGAAATCACAACCGCCAATATAATATTCGCAACGCATATGGATAGTGGATAATACCAATGCCCCTGATGCCAATAATTAACAAAAACAAAGTTATACATAGCTTTTAATACGACAAAAATAGACGCCGCCATTAAAAACTGTACATGCCCATCTAATGCCTCCTGTGCTTTTCTTTTGAAAATAATAAGCCCGATATATCCAACTGCCAAACTCGCAGGTATAAAATTCTGTAATACACGCCAAGTCAATGCCTGCCACTGACCCCAATTAGAATTTATGACCTGCTTTATGGGAAATAAAATATTGATGGTCGTTAAAACATTATGAAGCATACCACCATGTCCCTTAATCAATCCACTAACAGGCAACATAGTTCCAGCGTAGCAAAAATTGAACACACAGTAAAAAATCACACATATAGTGGGTATTCCAATAACTGTGCAGATCTTCTTAAATTTGAATAGAGCGGACATCCTACTCCAATAAAGCGGAAGACACAGAGCAGGGATCAGAAATACATCATCCAATCTTGAAAACACAACAAGAGTCACAAATATGGCGACCAATACGTCTAACCGCCTAGAACAGGTCGAATAGAACCTAGCCTTTACCATAATGAAGATGAGACATGCGAAAAATAACAAAGAAAACGGACTTTCCATACCGTTCCCAAATGACCACAACGTTCCCAATGTTTGAGTTGTAGGAGCGACGATAAAGTAATAGAAACCAGGAACAACTGATGTTAGAGCTATAGCAGAACAACGTGTTAACCGATATACAACAATTACAAGCAGAGCGGCTGAGATAGACACCAGTACGCTTGATGTAAAGTAAGCGACAAGCAACTGTGTTGTTTGATCATCAGCCAATGAAAACAACGAAAATATTATTTTTAAATAAACTTGCCATAGCGGATGGAATCCATTTGTAGGACATATAGAGTCAAACGAAAACACTGGCAGCCAACTCGTGTTCCGCGCTACTGTCAAATAGTAAAATGCATCGGCTGCAAAATAGCTAAAGCATGCAGATGTTCCCGACATGTAAAAAGACAACACGAACGGGTATAAAGTAAGCACAAAGGCAAACACACTTAAAATGAGAATAAAACGGTTCTTGGTATATTTCATTTTTGCAAATCCCTAAGTATTTTAGGATTTATCACACTGAATTCGGACATGCGACGCCCAGTCTTTCATCATTTGTATTGTTTTTATCAGAGACAATGAGCCCACGCAAAACCGCCATCTGAAACATCAGATGAATCATTGCAATCTGAATACGACCTTCAAAAACAACAAATTGGAGAATAGATACGAAATAATAAACGGTAAATGCTAAGTGATATCGCTTGAAACGCTCATTATTCCAGGCCTGATAATGGATTCTGATATTTCCAACAAGTTCACTTATCAACCAAGAAACAAGCAACAAGCCACCAATCGGCCCGAGAAACAACAACATATCCAAAACGCCCTGATGCATGTGCCCCCCGATATAAGCACAATAAACAGTACGCCAAATGGATCCAAATGAATACCCAAATAAGGCGTGTCTGTATTCATCTAGACTGTATCCAAATCCTCGACCACATAACGCATATTTTGGAAGATTATCAATTACCATTGTCCATAATGCCTTACGCCACAAAAGAGTGCTTGATGCCGCTTTTCCAGCTTCATGCCCAACAGTAACGCCCGGCACTATAGACAATACCCTCTGCACACCAAATGGCATATGCTCAGCGAAAACAGACGCTATACCTAAGGTTAGCGCACCAATCAATATCAGCAAGACAGCCGCTCGAAACGCCTTTCTCGCGTTAATAACAAAGAAAATAAAGACAAACGCCCCAACATGAGTCAAACTTGTCCTGAACCCAGAAAATAGCGCGATCAGTACACTAATCATAAAAAACAAACCATACACAATGTAGTTAAGTCTCGAGCGGCAGGGCCAAAAGAGTACTGGAACCATATATATTAAAACAACCGGTTGAAATATTGACCAGCGTGTTGTTGAAATGTCATTAGCATATCCTGCATACGTATCTGCTAGTCCATGCCCAACTTTAATAAAAGCGAGTGGATACCAAAAAATACCGTGCGAAAGCACGACCACCAAATTCAGAAAGAATTGGAGAGCGACCATGCCCAGCATTGTAACAAGTGCAATGCGCCACTGTCGCTCAGTTAATCTAAGATATCCTGAAAACACATACATGCCAAAAGCAATGAATGAATGGACATAGACGGCACCGCCAACATCTGAACTCCCCAGCAAACTAATCGCTGGCCCACGTATCGCAACAATAATTACAAGCCACCCCATAAATAATAAGCCCATCTTCAGGTGAGGAGGAAAAGAAATACACCTCTTTTTTATAATCCGCTCGGCACCCGCTAAAATTACGAACAGAACCATAAATAATTGGTACAATTCCAAGTTCATGGGCAGGCCGACGTAATAAAAACTGCTCAGATAAAAAGTAATACATAATACTGCAACAATATCTTTGCGAAGGAGTAGCAAGCAGAATGGTGCCATAGCGACCACACTCATCACAATATAGTTCCCACCAAGCATCGCTGTGATAAGCAAAAGAATAAAAAGACCCACAATACTTGGAATGACCAGGTCATGCGGTGTAATTATTTTCTCCCTTTTTGGAGTATCCATAAATAACTTCTTTCGTGTTATGTAGCCATTTTAATCCGTATTTACTGTGTATTTTCTTACTATAGGGTAAACCAAACGCCCCAAAAAAAACATCAACGCGACAAACCAAAATGCTACAACGCATATGACAACGATTTCCATGGTAACGTCACCATAAATTATCACATGATAAAACCATTTTGCTAACATGAGCCCTATCCATCCCATCCCCATTGGAGGTAACACAACGTGCATTAATTCGAGAACCCCTCCCTTGAGAATGCAACACCAAAGTACATACATTGTGGGTAAAAACAACAAATGACTCATCAATGAATAAGCGCAGGCAACACCATTTATTCCCCACTGCAGACCAGAAAATATAGCGACGCAATAGAAAATAGTAGTCACAATACCCAAATATAAAAGGGCCTTTGTCTGAAAACGAGCGGCAAAAACGGAGCCCACCGTTCCGTAAATAGGTTGGTGCATTCCGGCGAGTGCTAGCCAAAAAAAGGGCACAACCACCCCATCCCACCCTTGCCCCCATACTATTCGAATAACAAGTGGTGCAACCCCTGCTATAATCCCCATCAATGGGCTCGAGAGCCATAACATGCACAACACAACTTCTAAATATCCACGCCGCAATGCCATTAAATCATCACTGCGACGAGCCATAGATGAATGCAACACAGGCATAATTACGCCACTCAATGCGCTATTCCACGTGGTCAACATAAGATAAGCCCTCGAGTACAACCCAAGACTCACAACTCCCAATACGCGCCCTATGACTAATG
This sequence comes from Bacteroidia bacterium, assembly GCA_009930445.1. Classification (GTDB taxonomy): domain Bacteria; phylum Bacteroidota; class Bacteroidia; order Bacteroidales; family BM520; genus BM520. The sequence continues at coordinate 8,326 of RZYD01000031.1, forward strand.
AGTCCATATTTCTATGGAAATAATTAACAACCTGAAATCCAGTCAAACTCCCCGTAAACTCATACAATCGCTTATATAGCGCAAGATCCCATCGCAAAAACACCCATTTACCCATCATTATGGTGCTAATTACTAGGTTCAACATGCATCGAATCACAAGTTGAATCACCAGAGCCCAATATCCCATCCCCTTCCAAGCCAAATAAATGGCAATAAGCGAAGATCCCACAGCCGATATAACAGCAGAAAATGCAACAGCTCTAAAACGAAAATCCCTCTGTAATACTCCTAGAGGTATTTGGTTGAGTGCCGTAAATAGCAGCGTTGGAGCGATGACTATTGCTACATTCAGCAATCTCGGTTCATGAAAAAAATACGTAACAAACGGTGAAATCGCAACTAAAAGAACTGTAACGACCATTCCTAGCAACAGAGCCAAACTCCAAAGGGATCCAATATCGTTAGCATCAAGATCACGGTGCTGAATAATAGTTGTGGTTAAACCTATGTTCGCGAAAAGAACAAGGAATGCATTAACAGCACAAATCATTCCGATTAGCCCAAAGTCACCCGGAACAAGCAAACGCCCTAACATCGCCGCAGTAAGCAGCGAGCATAGTTGAACAATATACTGTCCCAGCGCGTTCCAAATAACTGCAGAACCTGATTGCTGTCTCAACGATTTGATCACGAAATTGTTGAACCTGATAAAATTTTAAATGATTGGAGTACTCTCTGTATAGCCATGGTTGAGCAATTATCCTTGTAAAATGAAATGCCGGCCAGACCTCTAGAAGCTAACAGTCGTCCATCAGAACGAATAATAGCCAACAGTAACTCAACAAAATCTGCTGCTGAACGTTTCTCCAAAATCCATCCCCGAGGGCGATGCGGCCCGTCTAAAATCAAATGTGGCAGATCACCAATTCTACTACCTATCACAGGACGACCACATGCAAAAGCCTCAAGCAGTTTCGCGGGAATCTGGCTTTCTGTATAGACACAGTGTTTTTGAATAACGGGAACAATATCTGAAGCGCCAATGACCTCGAACACATTATCTGAGTCGAATAACCCTAAAAGTGAACAGTCTGCACCCAATTGCCGCTTCATATCCTTAAACAAGGCTTGCTCAGGGTCTCCAGCCAACGCCAAGTGAAAATGATCGCTAAATCGTGGATCCAAAGCCCCCTGAGCGATAATATCAAATCCTTTATGAAGTCTGGCCGTACCTGCAAACAACAACACATACTTATCACTAGGCAATCCAAATCGGCGTTTTAATAAAACCTGCTCACAACTACCGATATCACAAGTTTTTTTGACCTGTGCAGGACCTGTGAGCATTATCTTGCCGCCGTAGTGCCGTCTTAATTTCTCGGAGGATACAGTTACTCCGCTACATCTGGAAACATAGCGATCCAAAGGGATGTTAAACTTGTAATTGAACGCCTTCCGCCACCCTCTAAACAGCATCGGGAACCAATCATTCATACTACTCGGTCGCTGGTACATCACATCATCATCTTCAACATCTAAGATTATGGGTTTTTCTCTACCATAATCTGTATATACCAATGCAGGGAAAAACGAACTTACAAGAGGTTTACATGCATACACAATATCACCATCTGCCAGTCGCGATAACTTCCTGGCCATTCTATACACATCCCATATCGAATCTGATGATCGCATAGTCACATAATTAAACATGCCACGATATGGGCGATACACATCATCCGCGTTTATCAACAATCCCAAGATCTGCACTTCATGACCCATTGCCATGAGTGCTTCAGCAATGGGCTTTGCCCTCACAATTGGATTATCACCAAGAGAATGAACAAACATGCTTATTTTCATAATCTCACAACTCTAACCACATCCAGTGTTTGACCAAGCAATATAGTAATATAAATTAGCATAACCATCTCTGTTACATGCTAGTATCTGTTAGAAACTTATCAACGAATATGTCCCCAAAATGCAAACCAATTAAACTTCCAATCATTGGAGAAAGTGAAAACAGAAAGTTCCAATGATTGGAACTTTTTATTTTGTCGTTAAACGGGGGCGGGACGGGTTGATTGTTCAACACGGGTGCGTCCTCGTTTTTTCCAACGTAACAAGGGGGGCATTGAAACGGTTTAGCAGGGAGATGGCAAGGAGGAAAGGGAGGGATGAAGGGGGGAAGGGGGGAAATGGTGAAGGGTGAAATGGTGAAGGGTGAAATGGTGAAGGGTGAAAGGGTGAAGGGTGAAAGGGTGAAGGGTGAAAGGGTGAAGGGTGAAAGGGTGAAGGGTGAAAGGTGAAATGGTGAAGGGTGAAAGGTGAAAGGGTGAAGGGTGAAGGGTGAAGGGTGAAAGGGTGAAGGGAGACCGGAGACGGGAGCCGAAGACTGGAGACTATAGACCGGAGACCAGAGATTGGAGACCGGAGACCAAAGACCAGAGACCGGAGACCGAACCAAGAACAACGAACCACCAAACCACCCTACCCTCCGTGTCCTCTGTGTTCTCCAGTGATGGGATGGAACGGGTGGTGAAAATGAATTCGTGTCCATTTGTGTGATTAGTGGACCGGTTTTTTTTGCCGCGAAAAGGCGCAAAATTCACAAAAAGGGTGGGAGGGTGATTGGATAGGAGGGTTTGTCGACGGGCTTTGCGAATGGCGGGTAGGAAACCCGCCCTACCGTAGACATACCATTATTAGCTACACCATAGGAACAAAACGAACAGCCAGATCCGGCAGAACCGACCATTCCCCATCCACCTTTCTAACAATCATGAGCCGCTGATAACCAACACCGACAGGAAGAATCATCCGTCCAGTATCCGTTAGCTGCGACACCAGAGATTGCGGAACATCAGCCGGCGCACAAGCCGTCATAATAACATCAAACGGCGCCTCATCAGGCAGCCCCTTCGCACCATCACCCAGGCGAATCGTCACATTGTCATAATTCAACTGTGCAACAACTTGGGCGGCATGCTCCGCCAATTCGGGAATCATGTAAGCCACAATAAACGGCTGAGAAATCGTCTGATTAAAGCCAATAGGACAAGGATGGTCTGCATAGGCATTCTCCCCCCGCATCGCATCTGGAATGAACAAATGTCGCGGCACCTGCGCCATCGCGTCCAGAACCCCTTTATCCGTAATACCATAATTACGTAAAACTTCCACCATACCCATTCGCCTGACATCCCAATCACAAAAAACCAGAACTAAACCCCTTCCAGCCTCAATCCGTTCATGCTGTCGCATGTAGAATGTACCACGAAAAGAGGGGGACATAAAAGGATTTAGCAGGGAGATGGCAAGGAGGAAAGGGAGAGGGATGAATGGTGAAGGGTGAAAGGGTGAAGGGAGACCAGAGACTGGAGACTGGAGACCGGAGACCGGAGACTGGAGACCGGAGACTGGAGACTGGAGACCGGAGACCGGAGACTGGAGACTGGAGACTGGAGACCGGAGACTGGAGAATGGAGACTGGAGACCGGAGACCGAACCAAGAACCACGAACCAAGAACCACCAACCACGAACCACCAAACCACCCTACCCTCCGTGTCCTCTGTGTTCTCCAGTGACGGGAAGGAACGGGTGGTGAAAATGAATTCGTGTCCATTTGTGTGATTGGTGGGCAGTTTTTTTGCCGCGAAAAGGCGCAAAATTCACAAAAAGGGAGAGAGGGTGATTGGATAGGAGGGTTTGTCGACGAGCTTTGCGAATGGCGGGTAGGAAACCCGCCCTACCGCGGACATACCATTATTAGCTACACCATAGGAACAAAACGACCAGCCAGCATGGGGCATGTTTCTACCGATGCGGGGAGATCACCGGTTGCATAATCATCCAGCGTTTGCCCCGTATTCCCAAAATAATTGATCAGTTTTGCCATGTCGATCACACTACCGCCACCCACCGCGACAATGGCCTGAATATTATTGCGGCGGAAGAGATCTACACCGCGCAACACCTCTTCTTCCTTTGGATTGGGGGCGAAATCGGAAAACGTGACTACGTTGTCTGCAAGGTGACGACCAAAATACTCTTTCGCACCCGATGCGCTGTACGAATTGGGTTTGCATACCAATAACGTCTGAGCCGAACCGGCGTCAGTGATAAAGACGTCAAGAAAGGAATCGGCCCCATCACGCCCAAAATGTGTTTTATTTTTCATATAGTGAAAGAGGTATTTTCTTGGCCATCAAGCTAAAATGTTTATCCAGAGAATATAGATCCAGATTATTCTGTATCGCATGCTGTGCAATGAACAAATCTGGAATACCCACTTTATTTATCCCATTGCGCAGACATGTGATCTGCATCAAAATCACGTCGTCCCAATCGATAGTCAAGGGAGGACATGCAATTTCATGCATAAGGGCGATCAGTTTGCGCTGTTTGCGAAGGTGTAATGCAGGAATTAATTCCGCAAGAATCAAGTCGTTCACCACAACCAAGTTTTCCTCAATCAAATAATCAAGGTGCAACGTGTCATTCGTACCACGGAAGTACTCAATCCAGACGGAACTATCGACGAGTACACTCATCAGCGCTTTCTCAAGCTGTCGAGCTCTATGTCTAAGTCGACCTTCCCTTTGAATTCTCTTATCGCACTAATTTTCTTTTTTCGCACGTACTCTTCAAGGGCCGTCACGATAACGCCTGTTTTTGTCCGCTGATTAGACCATTTCAAAGCCTCATCTACGAGTTTTTCAGGCAAATCAAGGGTTGTCCTCATTCATCACTCCTTTATGCATGACACTTGACATGTTCATGCATGATTAATATGCATTCATGCCCAACTTGTCAACGCATCCGCATTCAAAAAACTTCTGCTTTCCACAAAAACACCGGCAAACAACGTCTCAGTCATCACTCACAAGATATTCTATCAACGCCTGCTTATTTTCAACAGGACTTGTTTGGGGACGACCGAGATCGCTGCGTGCCCCCGGTTTCACACGCACTTCAAGAAAGGTCGGCCCAACCGTTTCGATCATTTATTTTGCCCTGTTTCACGTGCTGGGGGTCATCCTTGATGTCCGGCTCCCCGCGCCACCCGATCAGCAACACCATCGGAATGCCGTAAACATCGGGATCGGCCAGCGACACCTTGCAGCGAATTGATATCCCGCTTTCTTTTACAACCACTCCCGACGGTCGTTAGAGCAGACTTGACCGAGGAATAGAGAGGTATCTTTCTCTGTCCCCCTCTAGCGCAGCGGTTGTAAAAAATCTTAACCACGAACCACGAACCACGAACCACGAACATTTGACAAATACTGGAAAAATGGACTAGAGACTAGGTATGAAAAATCCGGAATTGGAAACTGAAATCATTAGCGAACGCTGGCAGCTGGCCCGTCTGAATCAGGAGACGTTGGTCAAGTGGGCTCTGCTGGCGGTGGCGATGGGCGGATTGTTTGTGTGTTTTCATTATTTTGGAAATACGACCATGGGCTATGTTGCGCGTCTGCAGACGCATTCGGTCTTTATCTGGATTGTGCAGCGATGGAGTGATGCTGCCGGCGATATGTCGCATGGACCTTTTATCCCCTTGGCGAGTTTGTTTTTTATCTGGTTGCGCCGTAAAGAGATTGCGGCGGCTCCCCGGCAGGTCAGTAATCGGGGGCTGGCAGTGGTCATCGGTTGTTTAGTGCTTCATTGGCTGGGGGCGAAGTCGCAGCAGACGCGTCTCAGTCTCATCGCGCTGATTGGTTTGAGCTGGGGGATTCCCTATTATCTGTGCGGATGGAAGACGGCAAAATGGCTGATTTTCCCTTGTTCCTATCTGTTGTTTGCGGTGCCGTTCAATTTTCTAGATAGTCTGACGTTTCCGTTGCGTATTATGGCCACCATTATTTCTGAGCACTTATTGCAGGGGCTGGGACTGCCTATTCAGCGCTCGGGATCGGCGATATATTCGTTGTCGGCGGGGGGATTTGCCATGGACGTGGCTGATCCGTGCAGCGGCATCCGGTCGTTATTAGCTATGACGGCGCTGACGGCCGCCTATGCGAATTTGACGCAAAAGGGGGTGGTGCGGCAATGGGGTTTATTTCTGATGTCTATTCCGCTGGCGATCGTGGGGAATATTGTGCGTATCACGTCCATTGCCATTGTGGCAGAAGCCTTTGGCGAACAGCTGGCACTGGGGCTGTATCATGATTATTCCAGTTATATTTTATTTTCAGTATCGATCACTCTGATGGTGGTGATGGGGTATGCCATGAATGTGGACTGGAAGGGATGGATTAGGCAATGGATTCCCGAGACGTGAAGCCGTACTTTAACCTGATCGGTGTTTTTTTTGTTTTTGCGCTGTTACTGGCCTTCACCGTCGACGTGAGTCTGACGAATAAGTCGGGTATTGCTCAGGAGTTGCCCCGTTTTGTGGGAACGGGCTGGACGGGCGATCAAATGCTTTATTGTCACAACAGCCAATGGTAATGTCCCATAAATTGTTAAAAGTAGGTAGTGGTCTCCACGCCAAATCGGTTAGATTTGGCGGTAATCAACCAAAGGAGACCACTGATGGAAAAG
>RZYD01000327.1 GCA_009930445.1 Bacteroidia bacterium
AGCCACAACAGCCCATAAGCCCCATCGCAGGGTAATCACCAAAAAAGCAGACAATGCGAATACGTTAGCCGCATGGGAAGAGACAAATCCATAGCTCCCGCCACATTTATTGTTCACAAGATGAATGCAGCCGGAGAGCGACGGTTCATGGCACGGCCGCAGACGCATAACACTCTCTTTAATCCACACGCTGCTTTGATCGCTCAGGGTAATAAGCACAACCACTGCCAGAAGCACAATCCATATTCTTCGCCCATAACGACGGTATACGAGCCAAAGAAAAAGCAGATATAAAGGCAACCACACATAGGTATTGCTTACCCACCCCATCAGAAAATCCAAAAAACGGGAATGAGCACCATTTATGGCAAGCAATCCCTGGATGTCAATATGTAGAATATCCGTAAACAAATCAGAGTTGTTAATTGATTACACTTCGCTGTTCAGCGCGTCCCACAATATATCTTTAAGTTCGGTTAACCCTTTTCCTGCAATGGAAGAAATAAAGATCCATGGCAGCGAACTGGGAATTTCCTGTTTTAAATCAATCAGCATTTCATCGTCAAAAAGATCGCATTTTGTAATGGCTAATATCCGCTTTTTATCGAGGAGCTCAGGGTTGTACTGTTGCAATTCATGGAGTAAAATTTCATATTCTTTACGGATATTATCCGCATCCACAGGAATCATAAAAAGGAGTACGGAATTTCTTTCAATATGGCGCAGAAAGCGCAGACCCAGTCCTTTTCCTTCATGAGCACCTTCAATAATCCCGGGAATATCGGCCATAACAAACGATCGTTCGTTACGATAGGGAATCATGCCCAGGTTAGGGCGTAGTGTAGTGAAGGGATAATCGGCAATTTCAGGTTTTGCTGCGGAGATCACCGAGAGCAAGGTCGACTTTCCTGCATTTGGGAAACCGACGAGCCCCACATCAGCGAGAATTTTCAGCTCAAGGATTTTCCATAGTTCCAATCCGGGTTCACCGGGTTGTGCGAACCTTGGCGTACGCATCGTGGAGGATTTAAAGAAATCATTCCCCTTACCTCCGCGTCCTCCTGCCACAAGGATATGTTGTTCTCCGTCGTTCACGATCTCAAACTCCACTTCTCCGGTTTCTGCATCCCGCGCCAGGGTACCCAACGGCACTTCCAGAATAACATCATCACCTTCCTTGCCCGTTTTTAACTGCGCCCCTCCGGGGCCGCCATGTTCGGCCTTGATATGTTTGGTATATTTCAGATGGAGAAGGGTCCACATCTGTTTATTGCCACGGAGAATAATATGGCCACCACGGCCGCCATCTCCGCCATCCGGGCCACCAAAAGCAGTCATCCGGTTCCGGATAAAATGTGCCGATCCTGCGCCACCATTTCCCGATCGACAATTAATCTTCACATAATCCACAAAATTCGAACTTACCATAGCGGTAATTATTTACACTTATTAATAACATCCGCCAACCGGCTGGCGATTTCATCGGGTGTCCCTGTCCCGTCCACTTCAATAAACTTATTTAACTTCTTATAGTATTCGGCCACAGGTTGGGTTTTTTTTTGGTATTCCTGAAGCCGGTTAGCAATCGTTTCTTCATTATCATCACTGCGGCCGGAAGTTTGTGCCCGGATAAGAATCCTTTGCATCAACTCCTCCTGCGGAACGAGCAGGCTGACCAGACAAGTAATTTCCGTATGTTCCGCTTCGAGCATCCGGTCGAGTTGTTCAGCCTGTGCCACAGTTCGGGGAAACCCATCAAAAAGAATTCCCTTTTTGCGATGGGATTGTGTTTCCCCAACGACCACATGATGTACAATATCCAGAACCAGTTCATCGGGGACAAGCTGGCCCTGATCGATCAGTGCCTTCGCTTTCCTGCCTACCGCCGTACCGGCAGCAATTTCTGAACGCAAGGCATCGCCGGTGGAGATATACCCCAATTGAAAACGTGCAACAAGATGTTGCGACTGTGTCCCTTTACCAGCGCCCGGAGGCCCGAAAATAATTATATTTAACATACCAGCAGGATTAAATCATTCACTGAGCAAGCTGTAAATATGAGGGAGATTCCTTCCATATCCATCATAATCAAGACCATAACCCACAATGAAATCGTTGGGGATTTCCATTCCGATATAATCGATCGCATATTTACACTGAAAGGAATCGGGTTTAAAGAACAGGGTAGCGATACGCACCTCGGCAGCACCGCGCTCGTGAAGCATAGCAATAATCTGTTCCATGGTATAACCGGTATCAATAATATCCTCCACCACGATTACTGTTCGTCCGGCAATATTTTCGGTTAACCCGATCAGGTTCGCCAGATGATTTGTGGTGGTAGTTCCCTCATAGGAGGCCACCTTTACAAACGACAACTGGCAAGGAATAGTAATCTTTTTCATTAAATCAGCAGCGAACATAAATGCACCGTTTAAAATGCACAAAAATAACGGGTTCTTACCGCGGATATCTCGGTTTATTGCCTGAGCTATGCACCGGGTTGCCGCATCCAGTTCCGTATCACGGATTGAGATTGCAAAGGTTTTATCCTTAACAGTTACGATATTCATAGGAGTACATTTTTGAATTTATGCAAAGGTACAAATTGTATCGTGCAAACCTTTCATTTTATTGTACATTTGTATCGGATCAAAACTTATTTACCTATGAATCCGATTGTAAGTATTATTATGGGCAGTACTTCCGATCTTCCCGTGATGGAAAAAGCTGCAGAATTCTTCGAATCGATGGAGATTCCCTTTGAAATAAATGCACTATCGGCCCACCGGACCCCGGAGCAGGTGGAAGAATTCGCAAAAAAAGCGCACGACCGGGGAGTAAAAGTCATTATTGCAGGAGCCGGGATGGCAGCTCATTTACCCGGTGTAATTGCCGCCTCTACGCCACTTCCGGTCATTGGGGTTCCGATTAAAGGTTCAACGCTCGAAGGAATGGATGCCCTGCTATCCATAGTTCAGATGCCTCCCGGAATTCCGGTGGCTACCGTAGCCATAAACGGCGCGCTTAACGCTGCCATTCTGGCGGGTCAAATCATTGCTACAGGCGATGCAGCGCTTAGAAATAAAATGATTTCCCATAAGGAAAAACTGAAAGATAAAATCGTAAAAGCTAACGAAACTCTTCGTGGACTCGATTATAAATTCAGGGTATAAGGCGG
>RZYD01000032.1 GCA_009930445.1 Bacteroidia bacterium
TTTGCTGGCCCCTGACACCCTTTCTCCTCCCGGAAATGCCCAATGGAAAGTACGCTTTACACCACGCGAAACCGGAAGGTATTATTATTTTTTTACCCTGACCGATGTTACCGGCACGGTAACCACGTTTACCGATACCCTTTATGTTATTCCTTCAGAGGAAAAAGGTTTTCTCTCCTTTCATAACAACCGCCTCTGTTACGATGATAATTCCCTCTTTATTGGAATTGGGGAAAATATTGGATGGGTAGCGGATTATCAATATTCCTGGTTCGATGTGTGGACGGACAGCCTGGTGGCAAACAATTGTAATTTTATCCGGGTTTGGTTTTCAGTATATACGTTTCAGTTTGAATGGAATACTGCCGGCCCCGTGGGTGTTTATACCGGAAGATTGGACAGAGCCTGGTGGCTGGATTGGTTTTTGGAAATGACTCGCGAAAAAGGTATTTATGTGCAATTGTGCCTGAATGAACAGCAAACGCTGTTGCCTTCAGGGTATCCGAATTGGAATTATAATCCGTATAACAGCGATTTGGGCGGGCCGTGTGACTATCCCTGGGAGTTTTTTTCCGATGCAGAGGCAAAGCGCCTCTTCAAACGCAAGCTTCGTTACCTGGTTTCCCGCTATGGTGCTTTCGCTAACTTGCTCAGTTGGGAGTTGTTCAACGAAGTGGATGCCGTGGAGGGTTATGCGACTCATCAGACTGCCGTTGTTGACTGGCATAACCAAATGGCCCTCTATCTTAAATCCATTGATATATATGGACATCCTGTCAGCTCTTCGCTGGCCGTGCATACTGAATTACCCAATTTGTGGGCGCTGCCTTCAATCGATTATACCCAGGCACACCGATACCATAATACTACTTATCTCGACTATCACCTCTACCAAATTAGTCATACGCTTAAAACCGGGTTTAATAAACCCACTTTTAATGCCGAAATTGGACCCTCTACTTCACATTTGGAAACGTATAACCTTGATCCTCAGGGTATTCATATACATGATGTGGCTTGGGCTTCCTTGTTTTCCGATGCTTTTGCCACCGCAATGCCTTGGTACTGGAGCCATTATATTCATACCTACAATTTGTACCATCAGTTGAACGGGCCGGCTACTTTTAGCCGTGGAATGGATATTCCCAACACGATGTCGCCGCTACTCCCGGAAACAAATACCTCCTCGCACTCCGATCTGATTGTTATCCCGGGTTTTGAACAGTCGTTTTATCGACCGACGGAGAATTATTTTCAAGTGGGAACCAACGGTATCCTAACCCCCGACGAAGAAGAATTGGCAACTATGCTTTATGGTTATGGCTTTAATGTTTATCGTAATCCCCCCCATTTTATGGTTAATTATACGGTTCCGGGAATGTTTACGGTGAATACAGGCTCAATTGCTTTTTTTTCAAAACTAAAAATTTCTATCGACGGAATAACCAGTCTACAGATTACCGCCTCTGCCAATACAAGCTATACTATTCCTGTCCCAGCCGGAACGCACACGATTTTTTGCGAGAATATTGGCAATGGCTATGTAAGTATTGAATCCTATAATTTTAAAAATTATCGTTCGGATATGCGCTGTTATGCGTTGCAGAATTCAAATTCGGCGTATGGATGGGTGCAGCATCTGGATTATAATTATTTGTATATTCATGAAAATGGTATCCCTTCTCCTGTTACCGAGGGTACAGTAAAACTTGGAAATTTTATTCCGGGATATTATGAGGTGACCCGCTTCCATGGCAATACCGGGTTGGAAGTTTCCCGGCAGATTGAAATCCACCCCTCAGGTGATTTCCATCTCAACTTTCAAAATCTTCAGCATGATGCTGCTTTTTCGGTTATGCCCCTTTCTTCGCAAATCGAATCCGGCTTTCTCTCTTCTGATACTATCGTTTGTCCGGATCAGGCGGTTACTTTTACCGATACAACAACGGGCATCTATACTTATCGTAAATGGATTTTTCCGGGCGGATTGCCTTCTGTATCCTATAATCCACAAATCAATGTTTATTATTCAAACCCGGGAACCTATGATGTTTTCCTGATTCATGTGAATGCCTTTTTATCCGATACTTTGGTGAAAAAAAAATGTATTCAGGTGGATCCCTTACCAGGCCTCTCTTCCGGCATCAGTGTGCCTGCGCCAGTTTGTGAAGGGGATAATACTGTTTTACTTTCCGCCGCTCCGGTGCCCAATGCATCGTTTTATGAATGGCAAATACCGGACGGCTGCAGTGGCACTTCTGACAGCGTATCTATCCTGCTTTCCGTTCTCTCCGGTTTTACTTCCGGCACGGTGAGCCTTCGTGCACATAATGGTTGTGGTCAGGGTGGTTGGGTCTATGCCCCAATTCAAATTGCCCCTGCTCCCATACCTTTGGAAGAGGTTTTTGGTGAATCGTTAGTTTGTCGGGGTACTATGGCCGAGTATTTCAGCGTTACCCCTGATGAAAATGTGATCCTGTATGTCTGGAATACCGACGATGTGCAATGGTCAACTTCCGAACCCTATACTTCGATAGATTTTCCAATCGCCGGGGTGACCCACTTATCGGTGAAGGCATATGATGCCTGTGGCCGGTATGCAGAAGCAGAGAAGACAATTCAGGTTAAAAGCCCAGTTGTTTTTCCCGGAGAAATCACCGGCAGGCAGGCCGTATATCAGGGAGAGTGCGCCATTCCCTATTCGGTAACAACCATACCCAATGCCACATCCTACCATTGGTTTATCCCGGAAGCGTATAACAGTACCACCGTATCGGCCAGGACCACCGGCTTGTCGTTTGCTTCTGACGCCTCTTCTGCTTTTATTTCTTGTAGTGGAAGTAATGTGTGCGGGATGGGGCCGGCATCGTCTTTTTTTATCGAGGTTACCCCGCTTCCACCGGGGTGGGATTGCCCGTTAACTCATGCACCCCATACTTTTTTTTTGGTAGATCAGATTCCTGTTACCCTGGATGGTGTTTTGCTAACGGATGGATTTTCTGTAGGCGTATTCTATGACGATAACCTTTCCTATCGCTGTGGCGGAGCTATTCCGGAGGCCTTTTTTTCTCAGTACGAGTTTTATCTTCACCCCGACGACCCGGCTTTGTCAGGAAAAGATGGTTTCTTTGAAGGCGATAGCCTGTATTGGATGGTGTATGATCCGGTAACAGATTACAGCTATTTTGCCCGGGCAGACTATGCCTTTGGCCCACAAACCTTTTCTTCAGAAGGATTCACTGTAGTAACAGCGATAGAAGCTTCTTCACAGCGCAGTGACGTATTGCCTTTGGCCGAAGGATGGAGCGGAATTTCCTCCTATATTCAACCTGATGATTCACTGGTTGCCGCTATTTTTGCTCCGGTTGAGGAGGAGTTAATAATCGTCAAACATTTTTCCGGCGGGGTTTACTGGCCCCCATGGGCCAATACACTTGTATATTGGTCGGGTTCAGCAGGGTATAAAACTGCGTTTCAGGCGCCTGAAGTCTTGCCCCTGTCCGGTAGGATTATTACAAAGCGTACGCTGAATCTGGATGTTGGGTGGAATGAAATTCCTGTTCTCGCCGCCACACCAGTAAATGTTATAAATCTTTTTGAACCCTTGGCCGATACGCTGGTCATTGCGAAGGAATCGGTGGGTAATGGAGTGTATTGGCCAGAAGCAGGCGTTAATACACTGGAATCACTACTTCCCGGTAAAGCCTATATGGTATATTTGGAAGAGCCTGCTTCGATTACTTTTCCGACCGATACCCTATGGCCCGGTGGTTTTTGCGCTCCATCGCAGTTGCCCAATGCTTTTATTGCTCCCTCCTCCGAATCTCACATTTTGGTATTTAAAGAAAATAGCTGGAAGGTTTTAAAAAAACCCGCTCAGATTTATGCCATCAGTACCACCGGAACGGAGGTTGGTTTTGTGAATGCCGGGGCGAAGGGCCTTTATAGCCTTGCTGTGTATGGGAACAATCCATCTTCCGGACTTCCCGTTGCAGGCGATCGGTTTTTTCTTTCTTTTGACGGTGAGATGCATTGCCTTTATATCCCTCTTTCATCCGATGGCAGTGAAATTCGTTGGATGGCGCATGGCTATTCTGTTGTATCTGATTTTCAAGAAATAGAAACCTCTACTGGCAGTTCGTTTTTGCCTGAAATGACCTGTACAGTTTCTGTGCGGCCAAACCCGGTATCCGAACAGGCTGTATTTGTTTATTGTCTGCCCGGGGGTGTAAATCATGGTGAACTGCAGATATATTCTCCGGACGGAGCAGTGGTTAATTCTTTTTCTCTTACGCAGCGGGAGGGGCAGTTAGTTTGGGATACCCGAAATGTCCCATCGGGCGTCTATTATTATCAATTGGAAACCAATGGCCTTACAACCAGTGGGAAAGTGATGGTTATACATCCCTGCACGACGTTTCCCGCGGTTCTACGTGAATAGTGAGGAAAATAGAAAACTTTTCCAGCACAGCATCTTCTATCCGGCAGGCATAGGCATGGCTTTCTTCAATGGTCATTTCACCGGGGAGGCAAATATGGCAGGTCATTTCCTTATGATGGCCGTAATCATGGAGATGAATATGATGCAAATGTATTTTTGTTGAGGTTACGGAATCGGCAAGCTGTTGTATCTCCTTTTTTAGCTCCTCACCAGGGTCAGTGCCCATTATCCGGTTTACTGAATCGCGCAGAATTTCGTAGGAGGCGTAAAATATCAATAATGCAACAACAATACTCAGTGCCCCATCGATCCACCATATCGTTCTTCCTGCCAGAATTCCGACGAGAATGATGAGTGAAGAAAATGCATCCGTCCGGTGGTGCCAGGCATCGGCTTTAACTGCCTGATTTTCTGTTTTTTCCCCGGCCCATATTGCGTATTGCGCCAACCCTTCCTTGGCCAGTATGGAAACTACCGTAACGATTATAGCAATTGTGCCATATTTCGCACCTTGTCGTTCCTGAAAACGTTCAATCGCCTGAAGGATAAATTCAAATCCAATGATGGCGAGTAAAACGCCGATGATAATGGATGCAATGAGCTCTGCTTGTCCGTGGCCAAATGGATGTTTTTGGTCGGCTGGTTTTCGGGCCACCAGGGCAGCGATAACTACTATGGCTGAACTGAAACTATCGCTCAGGGTATGCCAGGCATCCGCAACCAGGGCCACTGAGCCGCTTACAAACCCTGCCCAGTATTTGAGTACAAAGAGTAAAACATTGACAACCATAGATAGCCATCCTTCCATAAGGGCCAGGTCTCGTTTTCGCATAATTCGAATGTTTGAAAACAAAAATAGCAGATTTTGATAACAATGGATAAGGATAGGGACATAAATTGTTTTATATATGTTTTGCCTTGGGTGGTGGTTTCTATAAGCCGGTGATACCTTTTTAAAGGCAAAATGAATCAGGGATTTTAATTTTTTTCATTTTTTATGGGGAGGATGACGGGTCTATATACTTGATTAACAGGTTTGTGTGTTTTTATATTAATTTTTTTTGAAAATTTTTCATTTTCGATGGGTTATTTTTTTGTGTTTTTGGTATTAACAGATATTACGCATGGATCCTGAGCGCGAAAAAATAGGAGATGGCTGAAAATCCTGGAAAGAGAGTAGGCGTGACTTAAGTGTTGGAGATATGAAAAAGTTTTTATCGGTTTTAGTAATGACCATAATGGTTATCGGGAGTGTAAGTGCGGGGACAAAAGTTACTGTAACAGATCCGGGGGCACCCTGGCCCAAAATCCGGCTAAAATGGACTGTCACAATAATGCTTAACATGCACAGTTATTTATCGAATTGTGAGTTTGGTGATGGTTTTTGCTTTTTTATCGGATTTGGAAGCATTTCGGATGATCCGGTGAAAATGATGGCGGCAGAGATGGGGCCAACGGATGATGGAAAATATCTGGCAGTAAAACTTAATTACGAAAGTGTAAAAGTGTATGAGGATGGTAATTTTTTATCAAGGTTTCAAAACAAACGATCATTATCTGTAAAGGAAGAAATCCATATTCCGGATGCAGTTTGGCGTAAGCTCGATATGGATCCGATTGTGTATCGTGCGGGTTCATATAATCTGGTTGAACAGGATGGTTCCTTTTATGTGATGTTTCCCCTTCAGTAGTGTATTTGTTTGGGGGCAGGGGTAACCCTGCCCTTTTTTCATCTTAACTAACTTAAATTGTAAACCATGAAAAAATTATTGGTTTTATGTTTTTTGTCTGCGGTTGTATTCTTATCGGGATGCAACTTTCTTCTTCCTGTAACCGCAATGATTTTTGGCCTGGGATTTCCCAAATACCGTACTACGGAAGAAAGTATGGCGTATTATGAGAAGGAAATCGGATTACTCCCTGATTTTTATGCTATTCCGGCCAATCAGGAAATTTGGGACAGCCTGAATCATGCTTTTGTTGTACCCCATGCAAAGTTTTTTGATCACAACAAACAGGAGATTACTTATAATTCTGATTCCATTTGTATGGGTCGTGTTATGAATTTTGCTGCTGGATTAGGCGATCCAAATCTTCCTGTTGCTTATAAGCAGGATTCACTTCAGCGCCTTCTTAATCTGCTGAAATTTGAACCGGAAAAGGTTTTTGACCCTGCGGAGTTAGGTGAAACGTACGACTATGTTATGTTTTTGTTCTGGGGAGAATTTATTGGGAGACCCACCAGCGAGGTGGTGGGATTATGTGCGGAGGCGGCAGCGAACAATACGAAAGCCTCCATAGCCGTGATCACGGTTTGTTTAGATGCAAACCGGCAATATTTTGCTAATAAAAAGGAGTATCGCCGCGTTTTTGTGTCGATTGAAAAGTAGAAAAGGTTTTTAAAACAGGAAGTGAGAAGGGATGTGGGGGCGAATTGTACTGGGGTTAGCTGTGTTATGCATTCTGAAGATTTCGGATGTTGATTATACGGTTTACCCGGTGACATGGTGTTATTTCCATTTGTTGCCGGGGTGGCGATTGCAAAGTACAGTATCTGCATTAAATTCAGTTCCGCGTGCTCCTGTGAAAAGTGCTTTTTTTTGGAATCTTACTGCAGGGGGTAATTACCATAGCCATTGGGCTCAGGTGCCGGAAACCGACAGCCGGATGAATACCACGGGCGAGGTATCGTACTATTATTGTAAGGAAAAAAATAATTTTACCCTTCAGGGAAATTTTTGTTATGAGTTGGGGATGAATGCATATGGAATCCGGAAGATAGAAAAGAGTTCTGATTGCTTTGAGTTTTCTGCAAAATCAGCCATGAAAGGGCGGCCGTTTTTTATTCATATCTCCACGCAGGGCATGACACAACTTTTACCTGTTTATGCAGTTTTGGATAGGGATACCTCCGGGTTGGCTGTAAAGCAATTGACTTCTTCTGTTTTATCTCCCGCAACGCTGATGTTTGCATACGGCTATACCTATAAGCTGCAACAGCCTGTGAAGGGTGAGCTTGAAATAGGCCTTGCCGGAGGAAAAATGAGTTTTATGGTAAATCAACGGCTTTTTGCTTCGCAAAAGGCAGCAGTGCTCAATGATGTGCAGGCAGGAGAGTGGTATAAAACGGAATACGGGGTTAATTTGAAAATTGAATTTGAGAAACTGTTTTCCTCTAATATTCAGTGGAGTAACCGCAGCACCTTGTTTATCGAAGACGACGACCTGCGCTCTCCCGGGTGTTTAATGGCAGCAGATGTGGAAATACGAAATGCCGTGATTATCCGCTCCGGGAAACGAATCAAGACACGTATTGAAACCGTATTTCGCTACGACAAAGATTATGAGGCTCCTTTTCAGATGCGGCATTCGGTGACCTTGGGTTTCGGAGAGTAGAAACCTTTTCTAGTCCGGTAACCGATTTTTAATATCTGTAATGTTTATTAAATAGCCATAAGTAATTTTGATTTCGGTTTTTGCAATAAAACCCTTTTCAATCATTTGCATTGGCGGTTTGTCGGGTAAATGGATTTTGTAGGTAAACTGATATTCTTGTGGCTCTTGTTGCATCCGTAGCAAAATATGTTGCCTTTTCCTTCGGGTCCCCTCCTCCAGTAAATCTTGATAGGCATTGGAAAAAATACTGCCTTCGCCCAATTCCATTCCCAGGCATTCAGCGACTGACCCCCGGATTTCGGTGCTTTTTTTGACTGGGTCGTAGCGCCAGAACAGCAACTTCAGATCACGAAACAGGGCATGAATCAAGACCATGTCCAACGTGTTTCTGTTCAGTTGAATCTGTGCATGAATCCGGGATCGTACTTCCGGCAATTCGAACGGTTTGGTAATATAATCTACTGCTCCCAGTTTATATCCTTTTGCCCGGTCTTCATAATTGGTTTTACCGGTAACAAAGATTACAGGTATTCCTGAGGTCTGCGGATCTTCTTTGAGTTTTTTCATAACCTCAAATCCATCCATTCCTGGCATGGCAATGTCCAGTAAAATGCAATCCGGTTTTTTCTCTTTGGCTATTTTTAGTGCAATACTCCCATTGATTGCCACAAGGATGTTGTAGTCACTGTTTAATGAATGAAAGAGTAAGTCGATGTTTGAACTGTTGTCATCAACAATCAGAATAGAATTTGCTCTGGTATTCATGGTGTAGTTATTTTTTCTTTCAGTTGCTCACATTGCTTTCCTGCCTCTTCAAAATCGTAATCATTAATTAATGAAATAATACGTTTAAAGACAGGGATAAAATTTTCCGGCCAGCAGTGGGTTTTGATTTCATTCTTGATTGAATCGATATGCAACGGGCTGTATTGTTTTATTAAGTTGTCGATTTTTTCCAGTGCATTTTCCAGGGTTTTTTGCGTATCGGTATTTCCTTTGTTTAGGGTCAGGGTTTCAGGTTGTTGTTTAATCTTATCCCATTTTTCCAGTTGATTAAGAAAAGTTTGGAGCTCTTTTTTAAATTCGTTGTATTGAGGGCTTTCCGGGAGAATCTGCGGGTGGAGTGTGTCAAGCATATTTTCCAGTTCTTGTGCTTGTGTATTGAGTTTTGTGGCACCCATGTTTCCAGCTAAGGATTTTATGCTGTGTACCAAAAGGTAGAGGCCAGCGAAATCTTTTGTCTTTAATTGTTTTTCCATGGTGTCAAGTGCCCCGTGGTATTTTTTATGAAAGTTTAAAAAGATAAATTCCAGTACTTTTTTATTTCCCTCCACCAGCAACAATGCTTTTTTGAGGTCTGTTCCGGGGATTACGGGTAAGTCTGCCGGAGCCTCTGACCGTTGTTCTTTTTCCTGATGAAACCCTGATTTGCCGACAATTCGTGCCAGTTGTTGGGAGAGAATCTCTTTTTTTGTCGGTTTTTGAAGATAGCCCACCGCTCCTTGTTCTATGGCTTTTTGCGCTTCATCGTTTACACTAAATCCTGAAAAAAGCAGAACTTTTACGTTGGGGTTGATCGTTTTCAGGGCTCTGAATACTTCATAGCCACTCATTCCGGGCATAATTAAATCGAGAATAACTGCGGCGGCCTGTTTTCCGTAATTTTTGAACCAGGCAATGCAATCAGCGCCATTACTGAACTCAATAACCTCGTAGCCCAGATTTTTTATCAACATTGCAGTAACGGTTCTTACAATCTCCTCATCATCTACCAGAATAATTTTTCCTTCTCCGTAAACCGTGTCCTGTTCCGTAATCATTTTTGGAATGGTTTCGTCATGGCATGTTGGAAGAAGAATGGTGAAAGTGCTGCCTTTATTGATTTCACTTTTTACCTGCAGGGTTCCGTTGTGCGATTGAATGGTACCAAAAGTGGCAGAGAGGCCTAAACCTGTACCACGGCCCTTTGGTTTTGTGCTAAAGAAAGGTTCGAATATTTTTTCCAGATGGTTGGGGCTAATTCCGCTGCCGTTGTCTTTAATTTCAATGGCCAGATATTCGCCTTCTGCAAGTTCTTCTGCCAACCCTTCAGTGTTACTGTTGGGGTATTGTAGGTTATAAGTTGATATGGTGATCTCTCCCCCGTTTTTCATAGCATCCCGGGCGTTTATCGCGATGTTTAACAGGGCATTCTGAATCGAAGAGGTGTCTCCTTTAAAATGTGGAAATCCGGCATTGAGATGTAGTTTGATGTCGATGTTTTTTCCCAGCCCTGGTTTTAAAAGCATAACACATTCATTAATAATATCATGTGCATTAATAAATAGAGAAATGTATTTTCCTTTACGCGAAAAGGCAAGTAATTTTCCTGTAAGGTCGGCAGAATGTTCTGACGCTTTAATAATTTGTTCCACACAACCTGCCATTTGGGTATTTCTGAGTTTGTCGTAGAGGATATGGGCGTACCCGGAAATCCCCATAAGTTGATTGTTGAAATCGTGGGCAATGCCTCCGGCTAATTGGCCGACTGCATTCATTTTTTCACTGTGGCGAACCTGTTCTTCCAGTTCAATCCGCAGGCGGATATCCTGAACAAATGCTACCTTATAGGCTTCACCTGAAACGACCAGGTAATTGGTGGTGACTTCACAAGGTATTTTTTCCCCGTCTTTGGTGAGGTGAGTGGCCAGGAACTGCGTTTTTTTCAACCATTTTAGTTCATTCCACCGCAGAATAAATTCGGAGGGGTTTAACTCATAATGAATATCATAGATGCTTCGGGTGAAGAGTTCTTCCCGGTTATATCCCAGTGTTTGGCACAAGGCGTCGTTAATGTAATGGAAAGAGCCATCTTTTTTAATAACATAAACCATCAGCGCTGAATGATCGAGTGCAAATTTGGTCAGCTCAAGTTCATGCTCAGCTGTAATTAGTTTTGTGATATCGCGGAAGGCAGCCAGATGGACATTTTTGCTTCTCCAGACAAAATAAGCCAGTGTTACCATACCGGTGAAAGTTTGTCCCTCTTTTGTTTTGCATTGAAGGTTATTCAGTATGGCATTATGTTGCTGCAATTGAGTCTGGAATATTTCGGGGTGCAGCGACAGTTGGGTGATTTTTATTCTTTTAAATTCTGTGGCACTATAACCAAAAAGGCGTGTGGCCGCGGTATTCGTTTCCAGAATTTCCTCCGTTTCATGGTTACACAGAAAAAGGGCATCCGATTCCATGGCGAACATATTCCGATATTTCTCTTCGCTTTCAGCCAGGGCCATTTCGTTAATCCGGTGTGAGGTCATATCCTGTAGCCAGCCCGAACTTGTCAATCGTTTTCCTGAAGCAGCATAAGTATGTTGGTATTGGGCAAAGAGATATTTTATTCTTCCGTTTTGAGCTATTGCTCTGAATTCTACTTCACCCCGTTTAACGGTAATGGAATCAGCTTCTTGAAATACATGTCCGCGCAGCCTTACAATGTCTTCTGCATATACCCGATTAAGAATTTCATTGAGGATGTTATTGGGATATGGCCGAATATCAAGGATTCGGTAGAATTCAGCGGATACATCGAATTGTCCGTTTTCCCAATCATAATCAAAAAAGGCAATTTGTGCCAGCTGCTGTGTTCTTTCTAACCGTTCTTTATGTTGCCGTAGAATTTTTTCGGTTTCTCTGAAATTCGTAATATCTTGTGTTATCCCTATGGCCTGATGGGGTTTTCCGTTTTCTGAAAAGGAAAACCCACTTACCATACGATGAATTCGTAGTATTCCGTCGGGATGGTGAAAAGGGTATTCAATATCCAGGCTACGTGAATTTGTAGTTATATTTCCAAAGGCTTCTTTTGCCTGTTGTAGCTGTTTTATCGGCAGAATTTTTTTTAAGTCCTTGAAACGGGTTGGGGCATTTCCCGGATCAGTAATGCCAATGATATGCAAAGCTTCTGGCGACATATTCAGCCGGTCGGTTGCAAAATCGTACGACCATGTTCCCAGGTTGGCAATCCTTCGGGCTTCCGAAAGTTGTCTCTCGTAGATTCTAATGGAGGCTTCTTTTTTTCTGAAATCCGTGATATCCTGTATTACACCATTCAGGTATTCGGGTTCTCCTGTTTCATCCAGATAAACCCTCCCTTTCATGGAGATATCCCTGATGCTGTGGTTATGAATAACCTGAAATTCGAGGGTAAAAGGGATTTTTTCTTCGATTACTTTGAAAAGGTGGTTTTTGACTGCTGCTTGTTCTTCTTGTGTGATTTTCTGCAGAAAATCATCCAGTGTAAGATGTTTTGCTGAAAATATGTTGTATGGAATTCCCTGAGCATTATTGGTAAAGGTAAAAGTGTTCTCATTCACTGAATACTCAAAGCCTGAAATATGTTCCAGAATAACTTCCGGATGATGAAAGACAGGTTGCAGATTTTCTTTTCGTAAGGATTCTTTTTTTTTGATAATGTGGGGAATTATCTGCCAGAGCAAAAAGAAAAAGAGGGCCTGTGTTACTACCATATAGGTGAGAAGGGTTAATGGAGTGGTAGTGATGTTTTTTCCCAAAAAAAGAAAAATCAGCAAAAAAAGCAAAAATGGCACAATGACCGCTGAAACCAGTGCTCTGTTTTGATACTTTTCAGGGAGGTTTTTCATAGTCATTTGCTTTTACCTTGAAAAGGTGTGGTAAAGGTAATGATTCTGATGCTAACACAGGAAAATCTCCGGAAGGTTATTTTTATGATGGAAAGGGAGAGGCCGGGATTGAAAATAGTATTTTGTTGTTGGGTTAACCGGTAGAAAGAAATCAACCCTCGCGAATCGCTTTTATTTGCTAAAGAAACGTCGTTGAAAGAGGATAAGTCCTAGCACTCCGATTGTAATCATACTGTCGGCGACATTAAAAATAGGGCGAAAGAATTCGATGTATTTTCCGCCTACGAAAGGGATCCATTCAGGCCAGAACCCACGGATGAAGGGGAAATAAAACATATCCACCACTTTTCCATGCATCAGGCTGGCATACCCTCCGGCTTCAGGAAGAAAGACGGCAATTTCGTAGGGTGTGCTTTCGCTGAATAATACACCGTAAAACATGCTATCGATGATATTGCCCAAAGCACCGGCGCAAATTATGGAAAGAAAAACGATGTAGAGTGTATCTGGAGTTTTGGATTTATGTGCGATATGGCGCAGGTAAAAAATCAGTCCAATAACTGCAGCCAAACGAAAAAGGGTAAGGATAATTTTCCCTGTTTCGCCGGCAAACTCCATTCCAAAGGCCATTCCGTTATTTTCAATAAAATGTAATCTTCCCCATTGCCCCCAAAAGGGTATTTCCTGGCCAATAAACATAGTTGTTTTGACCAAATACTTGCTGATCTGGTCAATAAGTAAAATCAGGGTGATGATCCAAATGGGCTTATTCAAAAAACGACGCATCAATGACTGCTTACTAGTTAGGCTTTTTTTCCAGTTTATTTTGCTGCATTTTTGCTTCGATGCTCAGGGTGGCATGGGGTACGACTTTTAATCGTTCTTTGGGGATGAGTTTTCCCGTTTCCCGGCAAATGCCATACGTTTTATTTTGAATACGGATCAGCGCATTCTCAAGGCTTTGAATAAACTTTTGCTGGCGGGCGGCCAGCCGGCTGTTTTCTTCTTTGCTCAACACTGCATTGCCTTCTTCCAAAACCTTAAATGTGGGGGAAGTATCGCTGGTGCCATGTACATCACTCTGTGTATAGGCTTCCTGAAGCAAGATCAGATCATTCTGGGCATTTTCAAGCTTCTGAAGGATTATCTGCCGAAATTCTTCCAACTCCTCATCGCTATAGCGTAATTTTTCATTGGTTACTTCTTTTGCCATATCTGTTGTTTTAAACCGGAAATGTTCTCCGGTGAAGTTTATTTTCTTTTTTCGATTTTGATCCGGGTTAACAACCCTTCTGTAAGATCGATTTCTGTCGAAACCTCTTCTGTCAGTGTGGTTGCAAACAAAAGTTCTTCAGTAAGGGTTTCTGAACAAATATAATCAAAATTTGTTTTGACCACCTGTTCCAGACCCTCTTGATTCAGCAAAGTAACAATTATTTTATCAGTTACGTCAAAGTTCATTTCTTTGCGAAGGTTCTGGATTCTGTTTACCAGCTCTCTGGCCTGTCCTTCAAGCCGTAAGGCTTCAGTTACAGTGATGTCGAGTGCAACGGTAAGTTTCCCATCAGTGGCAACAACCCATCCTGGAATATCCTCGGTGGCAATTTCTACATCCGCTGTAGTCAGGGTAATCGTTTCTCCGTCAAGGGAAATGGCAACATTTCCGTTTTTTTCCAGCCCGGCAATCGCTTCCTGTGAAAAACCGGATAAGACCGCTGAAATTTGTTTCATTTTCTTTCCGAACTTGGGTCCCAGTGTTTTGAAGTCGGGTTTTATTCTTTTTACCAGAACACCGGTTTGCGTCAGGAATTCAATTTCTTTAATATTTACTTCGGATAAAATTAGGTTTTTAACCTTTATGATCTGTTCTGTGAATTCTTCATTGAGCACTGGAAGCATAATTTTGTTCAGTGGCTGACGTACGCGCAGGTTGGTTTTTTTTCGTAGCGAAAGTACCATGGAACAAATTTTCTGTGCGAGTTGCATCCGTTCTTCCAGTTTTTTATCGATGCAGTTTTCCCGGGAAACTGGAAAATCTGACAGATGCACCGATTCGGCCTTTTCTTTTCCTGTCACGTTATTCAGATCCAGATATAAGCGTTCAGCGAAAAACGGGGCTACCGGAGCCATAATTTTTGCTACATGGATCAGGCAGGTGTAGAGGGTCTGGTAGGCTGAAATTTTGTCATCCGAATAGCTTCCTTTCCAGAATCTTCTGCGGCTTAGGCGGACGAACCAGTTGGATAAGTGGTCGCAGACAAAATCAGTAATGGCACGGGCTGCCCGGGTAGGCTCGTAGTCCTCATACGACTCTTCTGTAAATTTTATCAATGTGTTTAGCTCCGACAGAATCCAGCGGTCGATTTCAG